>DATGHT010000001.1:0-2444 GCA_035307865.1 Candidatus Eremiobacteraceae bacterium
TACTGCCTTAATCTTCGAGGAACTCCGCCTACGCGAGACCGCATAGGCCATTTCTCCCAGGAGGCCCTAGGCACCATACGAAAAAAGAGTAGCCTACCTATCGGATTGCTCGCCGGGGTGCCGTGGACAACGACTCATTGGAAACAATTGTAAGACGTCGCGCTAAGCCGCGCGTGATGTTCCTCGATGACAGCCTCCATATCGCTTTCGCTGAGCCGGAAGCGGCTGATATGCTGCTATGCGTCCCCAACGCCAATCCTGAAGAGCCCCATCGCCTCCCGCATATCCTCGAAGAGGCGGTGGCCAAGGTCGTTCGCGGCTGGCGGGACGCCGGCAACGATCGCGAGGAGGTCATCCGCCCCGTGCCTAGTCTGGTGCTCCGCGTCTCCCGCCTCGCGGGCAGCGCGGGCTCCTACGTCGCCGTCTTCATCGAGCATGGGACGCGGCGGGAAGACCTGACCGGTACGGCTGAGCGGTACGGCCTCACGCGCCGTGAGGTTGAAGTGCTCACGCTCATCCTGAACGGCCTGAGCGGCATCGAGATCGCGCAGAGCCTGTCGATAGCGGAGACCACCGTCGCCGATTACGTCAAGCAGCTGCTGCGCAAAACCGGCGCAAAAAATCGCGCCGATATGCTCGCGCGCGTTCTGGGATGGAACGGCAAGCGCGAAGCTTCGTTGAGTTAGCGAACCTCTGAAGCACTCGTCGTAAGCACCGCAGGGAAGGCCGCCGAGCCGCCGGCAATACAGTCGAATGCCGGTCTTTGAGGTTCGTGCGCTCACGAAGCGCTTCGGCAAGAAGGTCGCCGTCGACGGAATCTCCTTCGAAGTGGCCGGCGGCGAAATCGTCGGTCTGCTCGGTCCCAACGGTGCCGGCAAGAGCACGACGTTTCTTTGTGCCTCCGGCCTGCTTCGCCCGGATACGGGCTACTTTGCGTGGGACGGACGCGAGCTCGGAAATGCGCGCGGGCAAACCGTAGCGCTGATTCCGGAAACCCCGGACGTCTATCCGATGCTCACGGTTTGGGAACACATGGTCTTCGTGGCTAAGAGCTGTCGCCTCGCAGACGGATGGCAGGCGCGCGCAGGCGAGCTGCTCGAGCGTTTTCAAATGACGCCGCAGCGCGACGTCTTAGGATCGGATCTGTCCAAAGGCATGCGCCAGAAAACGCTCGTTGCGGCAACCGTGCTCGCCGCCACGCCCGTGATGCTCTTCGACGAGCCGATGGTCGGCCTGGATCCGCTCGGGCAACGCGAACTGCGTGAGATCATCGCCGGTTTGCGGTCGCGCGGTATCGCGACGATGATCAGCACGCACATGCTGGCGCAGGCGCAAACGACCTGCGATCGCGTGGTGATTCTCAAGAGCGGACGAATCGTCGCATGCGGCACCTTTGAGGAACTGCAGGAGCGCACCGGATCGCACGCCGACGCCGAAGACGTCTTCCTCGAGTTGACCCGATGATTTTCGCATGAACGGCGTGCGCGCGCTGGCCTACCTCGAGCTTCGGCAGCTGATCAACCGGTGCAGAATGGTCGCGCGGCGCCCGGCCCGCGTGCTGCTCTACCTCTTTGTTCTCGCATACTTCGTTTTCGTCGCGGTCTTTCGCGCCGGTCATCGCGGCACGCTAGGCCCGGCTCCGGCGCAGGAACCCTACGCGAGCGCAATCTTCTTCGCGTATATAGCGTTCTTGGGCGTCGTCGCGTACGGTGCGGCCTCGGGCGTCGTCGGCGCATTCTCGTCGACTGCCGAAGCGCTCTTTCTCACGCGATCGCTCATCCCCGAGCGCCTCGTCGTCGCATGGCTGCAACTTCGCCGCTGCGCTTCCGCGATGGTGCGCGCGACGTTCTCACTGGTGATTTACACGCTGATGTTCGCGGCCGGCGGAATCGTGTACGGTTTGGGACTCTGCGTCATTGCAGGCTCGGCTATCGCCGCAGCGCAAGGCGTTCCCATGCTCAAGTTGCGCGCGGTCGGCGGCGAACGTACCGCGCAGAGTGTGGCGGGAGCGCTTGCAGCGATCGGTTTGCTGCCGCTTTCTATCGTACTTTCCAGCTTGATCGATCCCGCAATGCATGGGGCCGCACAGCGCGTGGAGCAATGGGGCGCCGGACGCGCCGTCAACCTGTTGTTCGCCGGAGATCCGGCCCGCCTCGCTGCACTCTTTGCCGCGGCCGCGCTGCTGGTTGCGATTTCGTTCGCACTGGGAACCGGACTCTTCGCCGATTTGTATGCGGCATCGCAACGCGCGCTCCAGTTTCGCGAACGCGCAAAACGCGGCGGGGGCGGCATGTTCACCATGGAGCATGTATACCGGCAGCATGCGGGCTCGTCATCCGGCGGCGGCGCGTTGCGCGGCTCGTGGACGATCGCCTGGAAAGAATGGCTCGCACTGCGGCGTTCCGCATCGGTGCAACGCCTTTTTGCGCTGGGATTCGCCGGCT
>DATGHT010000002.1:0-2583 GCA_035307865.1 Candidatus Eremiobacteraceae bacterium
CGATCTCACACGGTTTATTCGCAGGATCGCGCAAGCGCGGAATCGCCCGGCGCAACATCGTGCGAGCGCCGCGCAGATTGCCGCGCTGCAAATGATGTAATGCGGCTGCGAGTTGTATCAGCCCCTGCAGTCCGGCATCGCGTTCACGTATCCAGCGTGGTTCCAGAGTTTCGTGCGCCTCGAAAAAACGGCCGCCATTCCAACACTCGCGAAACGCTATGATATCGGCCGAGCGCTTAGCCTTGCGCGGCACTGATCCGCAACGAATCATTCGCGGCGCGCAAGGTGGCATCGATATCGTCCTCATCGTGTGCCGCGGTCAAGAACATCAGCTCGAATTGCGACGGCGGCAAGAGGATGCCGCGTTCCAGCATGGCGTGATAGTAGCGCGCGTAGCGATTGGCGTCGGCTTCTCTGGCTTGCGCCATCGTTTGGTGCGGCTGGCCGCGACGGAACATGAAGTCGATCATGGATGCGCACTGGACGACCGGAAACTCAAGGTGTTGCTGGGCCATGATCCGCCGCAAGCCATCGGCCAGCCGGCGGCTTTTGGCTTCGAGCTTGGCATAGAAGTCGGGCTCGCCCTCGATCGCATCGAGCACGGCATGAGCGGCGGCGACGCAGACGGGGTTGCCCGAGAATGTGCCGCCTTGAAAGACTGGCCCGTCCGGCGCGAGCTTGGCCATCACGTCGCCGCGGCCCCCGAAGGCTGCAATGGGGAGTCCGCCTCCCAACGCTTTGCCCAGGCACGTGATGTCAGGCCGGATTCCATAGAGCGCTTGCGCCCCGCCGCTGCCCACGCGCAAGCCGGTGATGACCTCATCGAAAATGAGGATGACGCCGAACGAGCGGCACAGATCGCGCAGCCCTTCCAAAAACTTCGGGGCAGGCAGGCACAGGCCCATATTGCCGCAGATGGGCTCGACGATGATCGCCGCCACTTCGTTGCGCCGGCCGCGCAGCGTACGATCGACCGCGAAGATATCGTTGTAAGGGAGCACGAGCACATCGTGGATGACGCCGCCGCTGATCCCGCTTGCGACCGTCGGCCCGGTCATCGTAGAAGCGCCCGCGGAGAAAATCATCTCGTCGCTGTGACCGTGATAGCAGCCTTCGAAGCGGATGATCTTTTCGCGCCGCGTCAGCGAGCGAGCTAGGCGCACGGCCGACATACACGCTTCTGTTCCCGTCGTGACGAAACGCAGGCGTTCGATCGAAGGGAAGAGCGCCAACAGACGTTCGGCGAGCCGGACCTCCTCGTGGTGCGTTGCGCCGAAGATTGCGCCGTTCGCAACAGCATGCGAAACGCGCTCGCTGACGCGGGGATCGGCGTGACCGAGCAAAACCGGACCGTAACCGCAGACGTAGTCGATGTACTCGCGGCCGTCGGCTGCCAGCACTCGCGCACCGTGCGCCTGATCGATGAAGGGCGTGGGTGCGCCTACGGCCGCGCCCGCTCGCACCGGCGAGTCGACCCCGCCGGCCAGCGCCCGGCGGGCCCGCACGAATGCGTCCGTGCTGTCCGGCGCACGTGCCGCGATCTGTTTATACACGATAGATGCCTTGACTTGGGCGAGCCGCTCGACCTGCTGCTAGCTTACGTTCGGCTGGCTTGGCTGCGCGGCGGCGCCTCTTGCGTGCTGTAACCGAACCGTTCGAAATCTCGCGCGGAGCCTGCGGCAGCGACGAGCTTTGCGAACTCCGCATCCGTCTTCCACGCGTCGTTGTTGCCCTCGCGATAGAAACTGCGCTCACCCTGCGCGACCATATTCTCGAAGCGTGTTACCCAGTGCACGAAGTGGGGAGACAATTTTGGTCGCAGGCCGATGAATTCCACAAGGCGCTCGAGCGTTGCGACCTCTGCCACGAGGTCCTCAAAGCGCGCGATCAGCGTGGACTGTGGTTTCGCCTGCGCGAGCGACTGCCCGGCATCGTAGAAAGCTTGGTACTCATCCAAGTGCCGTGCGAAATCGGCAGCACTTTCCAATTGAAAACCCAGGCGCTTCCGCGCCCGCCAGGCGCTGTAGAGCGCGGCGAGGGGATGGCGGATGAGAATCAATGCCGGGTTTTCGACCGCAATAGGCTTGCCATGGACGCCGTTCGGCATAGGGTTGACCCAAAGCGGCTGGTACGGCACGCCGGGTTCGCGCAGCTTGAGCGCATAGATGGCGAGTTCGTTGAGCTCGTTTTGGCGGCTGGCCGCCTCCGCATTCGTCAGAATCGCTGCGGGCAAGCGCGAGACGAGATCGAACAGACCGCTCAAACAGTACTGCAGAAAGTGCGAACCGGTGCGAGGGAACGCAAAAAAATCGACTTGCTTGACGGTCGTGCCGAAATTATACTGGCGATCGGCGGAAAAACTGATACTCACTCATCCCTGTTTGGAAGCACGCAGCGCAGCCAGAGTTCGCTAGCTTCTCATGTTCAACCTCGAAAGAAAAGAGAGCGGCCGTAACCGCTCTCTTGGTCGCTAGACGAGGCGAGTGGTAAGGTTATTGACCTTTGTCCAACCACGCGATGATGTCGTACTTGTTGGTGATCGGGAAGAACGGCGGCGGGTTGGCGGCCAGCCGGGGATCGTAT
>DATGHT010000003.1:0-3166 GCA_035307865.1 Candidatus Eremiobacteraceae bacterium
CCACCATGAGCCAGATCGGCTACATGATTTTGGCGGTCGGCGTCGGCGCTTATACTGCCGGCGCTTTTCATTTCATGACGCACGCCTTCTTCAAGGCGCTGCTGTTCATGGCGGCCGGCATCGTGATCCACAATTTGGGAGGCGAGCAGGATATCCGCAAGATGGGCGGCCTCGCGCGGCGCATGCCGCTGGCGTTTTGGACGTTCCTCGCGGGCACGCTCGCGATCTCGGGCATTTTCCCGTTCGCCGGCTTCTTCTCCAAAGACGCGATCTTGGACCAGTTGTTGCGCTTGCACCATCCCATCTTCTGGGCTTTCGGCACGCTGGCCGCGCTGCTCACGTCATTCTACATGTTCCGCCTGTTGTTCCTGACGTTCTTCAGCGGCGAGTATCGTGGCGATCACGAACCACACGCCACGACGTCGCGCAGCATGGCGTGGCCGGCGATTCTGTTGGCGCTGCTCTCGCTCGTGGGCGGGTGGTTCGTGCTGCCGGGTCACGACCTCATCACCACAAACCTCGCTCCCGCGTTTGCAGACCACGCCGGTCCGCTCGATCTAGCGGAGTTCAACTGGCCCTTGTCGCTCGGCACGCTCGTGCTCGCAGTGCTGGGTCTGTTCGCCGCCTATGCTCTGTACGAGCGCCGGCCGCAACTGGCCGCGGCGCTGCGCCGCCGCTTGGCGCCGCTGCACGCGCTGTTCATGAACGCATATTATTTCGACACGATCTATCATTGGATGTTCGAGCTGCCCACGCTCACCATCGCGTCGGATCTCGCCAAGTACGTCGATCCCGAGGGAGTGGGCGGACTCACCGGCGGCTTGGCACAAATCGCGCAAGCGCTGGGCAATGCCATGGGTGATTGGGAGAACGGCTATCTGCGCCGTTACGGTTTAAGCATGCTCATCGGCGTCGTGCTGCTGCTTGCATTGTATTTGTACGTCGCGCACGGCGGCACCGCCGCGGGAGCGATGTGACGTGCTGATCAACACGGTCGTCTTTCTGCCCCTGGTTGCCGGCCTCGTCTTGCTCATGGTGCCGCGTTCTGCCGCCGCCGTGCTGAAAGGCATCGCGCTGAGCGGCAGCGTGCTCACGTTCCTTTTCAGTCTCGCGTTTCTGACGCTCGGGATCAATAGCCGCGCTGAATTTTCGGTGCCGTGGATCTCGGGAACTTGGATCGCCGCCTACCACGTGCGCGCCGATGCGCTGAGCGTCTTCTTCGTGCTGCTGACGACGTTGTTGAGCGCGCTCTGCGTGTGGGCCGCATTTTCCTATGCGGATGCAAACCGTTTGCGCGGCTACCTGTTCCTGATTTTAGCGTTTGAGACCACGCTGTTAGGATTGTTCACCGCGGCCGACCTGTTGCTGTTCTACATCTACTGGGATCTCATGCTCATCCCGGTGTTCTTGTTGCTGGCCGGTTTCACGAACTCGCCGCAAGCGCGGCGGGCTGCCTGGTACTACCTGATCTACAACGGTGCGGGCGGCCTGATCTTGTTGCTCGGCGTGATCGCGCTCGTGTCGCAGACGCGCACGTTCGAGCTGCTGGGCGTGCAGCTGCCGCATCTGGGCGCGGGATTCGAATGGTGGATTTTCGCGGCGTTCGCGCTCGCGTTCCTCATCAAGACGCCGGCCTTTCCGTTTCATAGCTGGATGCCGCCGACGTACACCCACTCGCCGCCGCCGGTGGTGGCGCTCGTGGCGGGGGTGCAAAGCAAGGCGGGCCTCTATGCGCTGCTGGCCTTCGCGTTGCCATTGTTCCCGCACGCGGCGCACGCGTGGGCTCCGGCGCTTTTGCTCATCGGCGTCATCAGTCTCATCTACGGTGCGCTGGTGGCGTTGGGCCAGCGCGACATGAAGACCCTGGTCGCCTTTTCATCGTTGTCGCATTTGGGACTGGTTTGGCTCGCGCTGTTCGCGTTTGACATCACCTCCGTTTCCGCCGGCATCCTCATGCTCGTCAGTCACGGGCTCATCGCAGGCCTGCTGTTCTTGCTGATGGGCTTCATCGAGGAGCGGGTGGGAACGCGCGACCTGATGCAGTTCGGTGGGTTGGCGCTGCGCGCGCCACGGCTGCAGGCGCTGATGCTGATCGCAACGATGGCGGCCCTGGGCTTGCCTGGGCTCTCGGGGTTCGCGGGCGAGTTCCTCATCCTCATCGGAACTTGGCAGACGCAGCCGGCCTTCACCGCGGTCGCACTGCTCACCGTCGTCTTGTCTGCGGCATACATGCTCGTGCTGTTCCAGCACTCCATGCACGGACCGCTGCGCCTACCCAAGGGGGACGCCGCGCTGCCGCTCGAGCTGCGGCCGCGCGAGCTTGCGCTCGTGGCGCCGTTGATCGTCGCGATCTTCTTTTTGGGCATTTGGCCGGGCTGGCTCAACGATCGTACGCCGACGAGCATTCCTGCGCTCGACCTCGCGACGAGCGACCACTCCGCCGCGGCGCTGGTGCTGCCGGTGAAGCAGCGATGATGGCGATCCAAAGCGTTTCGATCGCTTGGCCCGCGCTGCTGCCAATCGTCATCCTTGCAGCCGGCGGACTGCTCGTCATGCTGGTGGACTTGGTGAGCCGCAACGCCTCGCGCGCGGTCCTGTACGGCATCGGGGTCGTCAGCTGCATCGCTGCCTTCGCGAGCATGCTGCCCCTATACGGTCAGTCCATCACGACGCTCAACGGCGCCTACGCGGCCGACCGCTACTCGTGGACGATCGACGCACTACTGTTGATGACCTTGGCGATCACGTTCTTGCTCTCGTCGTTGCGCCGCGCGGACGACGGTGGCAGTCCGGGGTCCTATGCTGCGCTGCTCATTTTTTGCACGATCGGCGGCATGGTGATGGCGGGTGCCAACAACCTGATCATCATCTTCTTGGGCATCGAGCAGTTGTCGCTGGCGTTATACGTGCTCGCAGGCACCGGGTATCCACGGCCGGCTTCGCAGGAGGCGTCGCTCAAGTACGTCCTGCTCGGGTCGCTCGCGTCGGGCTTCCTCATCTACGGTTCGTCCTTGCTCTACGGCTCCGCTGGCAGCGTCGCTCTGAGCGCGCTCGCGAAGCCGGCAGCGGCGTTGGCGCCGCTGTTCGTCGCGGGCTTCGCGCTGTTCGTCGTCGGCATCGCGTTCAAGCTCGCGCTCTCCCCGTTTCATACTTGGACGCCGGACGT
>DATGHT010000004.1:0-2384 GCA_035307865.1 Candidatus Eremiobacteraceae bacterium
GAAGCGATGGCCGCGGTGCTGGGCGGAACCCAATCGCTGCACACCAATTCAATGGATGAAGTGCTCGCGCTACCGTCCGAAAAGGCAGCCGAGATCGCGCTGCGCACCCAGCAAGTCCTCGCCTACGAAACCAACGTCGGCAACGTGGCCGATCCGCTGGGCGGCTCGTACTTCGTCGAACGCTTGACGGCGGAGCTGCAGACGGCGGCGCAGGCGCTCATGCAGGACATCGAGCGCCGCGGCGGTGCGGTCGCGGTCATCGAGAACGGCTGGATGCAAGAGCAGATCGCAGAGAGCGCGTATCGCGCCCAGCGCGCAGTCGAAGAGGGGCAAAACGTGGTCGTCGGCGTCAACAAGTTCGTCGATCCCTCCGCGGCGAGCCAGCAGCCGCAACTGCAGCGCATCGATCCGGTGCTCGAACAAGAACAACGCGACCGGGTTGCGGCCGCGCGCGCTCGCCGCGACGCTACGCAAGCGGCCCAACGGCTTGCAGCGGTGCGCCGCGCCGCAGAGAGCGGCACGCCGTTGCTGCCGGAGTTCCTCGAAGCAGTCGACGCCGGCTGCACCCTGGGCGAAGTGTGCGACGCGCTGCGCGCGGTCTTTTCCGTCTACCATCCAGCGGCCGCGCTATGATCGAAGCCGGCTCGCTCGACCACGTGGCGATCGTCGTCGCCGATCTGGCCGCGAGCGAGCACCTCTACGCCCGTTTGGGATTCGGGGTGCGCTACCGCGAGCGCATCGAAGAGCAAGGCGTCGACATCGTCGGCATGCGCGCCGGCACGAGCACCATTGAGCTTCTCAAACCGCTGGACGACGATTCGCCGCTGCGGCGCTTCTTAGGCGACCGCCAGTCGAAGCTCCACCACTTGGCCTACCGCGTCGCCGACATCGAGCAAGAACTGGCCCGATTGAAAGCTGCCAAGGTACCGCTGATCGACGAGGTGCCGCGGCGGGGAGCGCACGGCAACCGCATCGCCTTCATCCATCCCTCGTTTTCCGGCGGCACGCTCATCGAACTCTGTCAGCCCGGCTAGCCCTTTCGTCACTGATCGGGAGGGATCGGCAAACGCGTCGTCACGCCCGCCAGCATGTCGCGCCATGCTTGCGAAAATGACTGCGCGATCGTGCCGAGCGAATGCTGGCCCCCGGCCTGCTCGTAGTAGCGGACCGGGATGCCTGCAGAATCCAGCAGGCGTGCGGTGCGGCGAACGTAGAGCGCGGGCACGACCTGATCGTCCGAGCCTTCGACGAGATAGACCGGCTTGGTCGTGAGACGCTCCAACGCCGTATTCTTGTCGTCTTCGGTCATCGCGCCCGACACGCAGAGAAACGCCGCCCACGTATCCGGATGCAGCGTGCCGACGGTGAAGATACCGAATCCGCCCATGGAATGCCCGGCGAGATAGACGCGCCTTGGATCGATCGTAAAAGCGTGCCGCATGAGCGCCACTGTTTGGTAGATGTCCTGCGGCGCCAAACCCGCGTAGTGAACGTCGCCGCGCGCATAGGGTGCGGCGACAATCGCCCCGGTCGCGTTGGCGATCGAGCGAATCCAGGGCGATGCTATTTCATCCGCTTCGGTTTGCGAAAAGCCGTGCAACATGATGACGAGCGGTGCCGGCACGTGCGAGTCGTAGCTTTGCGGCACGAACACGCCGAGCGGCTGTTGCAAACCGTCCGCCACTGCGCGAAACGGCACATCGTCGGCGCCGTGAACGGCGCTTAGGTTGTGCGGATGCCCGCTTGCCAGCTGACCGATGAGGCTCGCATCCAAGTCGGCCTCGGTGAGCGCGTAGTCAAGGTAGAGCGAAGGCTGCAGATACGCGGGCTTGCTGCCGGCGCTCAGCAGACCGAGCTGCGAATCCAACCGCTCTTCGAGGTTCGCGGCCATCTTCGAACGCCGATCGATCTGCGCGAAATGGGCGACGAGCACCGCACGCGCGCTCTGCATGCGCGCATGAAAATCCGACCAGTCCAGCGCCGCAGCGCGCACGCCTGCCGCCGTCGCAGCAAGTACGAGCGCCGCAACGAGCGGTATTGCGTGCTGTCTTAGTGCCATGCTGCTGCCAGTCGCAAAGGTCTGCGCTCTAGGATGAAACATTCACAAACAAATGCAGTATGCACGGCGAGAGTCTCAAAGCCGGGGCCAATTGGCCGCCGGCAGAAAGGAGCCAAATTTCATGTTCTCCATTGTGAGGCGCTTTTTGCCTGTCGCGCTGATGGTCGCGCTAGCGGTCTTCATGCTCCATGCGACAGCCCGCGCTGCGAGCTCAACCGCCGACGATCGCTGCGGTGCCATCGAGCTCGGTACACCCCCGACGAGCAGCGACGACGCACAAGCACGTTTTACATGTTTCGCGGCTGCTCTGCCCACCTGCGATCCG
>DATGHT010000005.1:0-2009 GCA_035307865.1 Candidatus Eremiobacteraceae bacterium
TGATCGCCGGGATCCGAGACGATCGCTCCTGCCTTGGCATACGGCGAGATCAACAGCAGCGGGATGCGTGGGCCATCGCCACAGGGGTGCCCATCCGGACACTGCTCGAACACCGGCGGCGGCACGTGATCGTAGAAACCCTCAGAATCATCCCACAAAATAACGATCGCGGAATCTTTCCAATACTTGCTGCGCACAATCGCGTTGACGACGGTCGCCACCATCGCTTCGGAAATATGCGAGTCGGAGTACCCGGGGTGGTCGTCGTCCCCTAAGAAAGCGGTTTGCACGGCGGCATCGTTGTTTGCCGGCTTCAGTCCGAACGGATTGCGATAGCCGCCCTTCACGAAGACGACGCTGCGATCCGCCAACGTTTCGTTCTTGATCGCGGGCAGCAGTTCGGTGAGATCGTGGACGCCGCTCCACATCGGCGCGTTCTGCCGGATATAACCGAAGTACTGTGGCACGTTGTGATGCGCGACGTATGCCGGGTACTTGCCGCTGCCGTCATCTTTGAAACCCTCTTGATACCAGCCCCAGGGAATCGCCGGCTTGCCTAAGCGTGCGAGGGCGACGATGTCATCTTTGATGTCGTCGTTGTCGATCACCGCACCGGTCGCCGCGTTGCCGCTCAACGTGAGCAGCAGATTGGCGTAGGTCTGATCGTACTGCTTCACCTTTGGTTCGCCGTTATGGTAAGGCCCGAACGCGGGGTACACGTCGTTGACGACCGGCTCGCCGGGACCGTTGTCGTTGGGATTCACCGCTTGCTGCGGATGTCGCGCCCATTGCGTCTGTCCGGTCTGCGCGGCCACGAGATCGATATTGCTGGGAGTCGAAGGGCCATAGATGCCTTGAAAGATGTGATCGTAAAGCGCGAACTTCTGTGCATAGTCCCACAGAAATGGGATGGTGTCGCAATCTTCATGCGCCATCGTCAGCAGCCCGACGCGGCGCGCATCATCGAGCGTCGCACCGAGACGCAGCATGCGGCCTTCTTCAGCCGCGACGAACAGGTCCATCTTTCCACCGTCGGCTTTGGTGATCAGTGCCGGACGTGAGTGGTCGGCGTCGGCGAGATCGGGATCGGCGATGCGAAACGGCGTGATCCACTGATTGCCGAGCGGATCGTATTGCCGGAAACCGTGCTGGCGTGCCTCATCGGTCGCGAGGTTGTCCGCGCCCGGAAACGTACCGAAGTAGGAATCAAACGAACGATTCTCTTGGTAGATCACAAAAACGTGTTTGACGTGCGCCCGCAGATTTGCGACAAAGGAATCCTGCGCCGCTGGTTCGGCAGCCGAAGCACTTGTAATGGCGGCAAAACTAAGCAGCCCACTCACGACCAAATACCGTAGCATTGACATGCCCCTTTACGCTGAAGCGAAAAAGCCGGCTGACTTTTAAGCGCCCGCCTTTCGCGCTGCTGCGGCCAGGACCCCCTCCTTGACCTCGCCGCTGTCTGAGTACACGATCGTGCCCTTTCCATTGACGATGTAGATGGTGGGAAAGCCGTTAAGCCCCCACGTGCGCGCAACCGTGAGGTTGGGATCGAAGATCGTCGGCCACGTGATGTTGAACTCGCGGTCGAACGCATCCACGTCTTGTTGGCTCTCCGGCAACATGTTATCCGGAGTGGAATCCTTCGCGTACGGGGAACCGGTGACAGACAAGATGGTCAACGAAGGAAACTTGGCGTGCAGGCTGCGCAGGACGCTGGTCATTCGCTGACAGTGAGGGCACCAGGTTGCGAAAATCTCCAGGAGATACGGTTTGCCCGCGAGCGAGCTGGACGTGATCGTGTCTAACGGCGCCTTGAGGGTCAATGGGGGTGCCTTTGAGCCGGCGGCCGCCACGGGCGGGAATGTCGTCTGCACCTCCGGCGCTACCGCAGCGCCGGGAACGGCGTTGCGGTGCCACCAGGCATACGCAATGATCCCAACAACGACCACCACGGCGAGGATGGCCGAGCCGAGCGTTCGAGGATTGATTTTTTTCGGATCGGGAGC
>DATGHT010000006.1:0-2958 GCA_035307865.1 Candidatus Eremiobacteraceae bacterium
CGCCCACGACATTGACCGTGCGCATCCCGACGTCATCGTCGTGGCCTTTGACGAGGACATCGAACCCGCACTCAGCGAGCTGGGCGGGCTGCTCGCTTCCGCGCGGATCCCGGTCGTAGCCGTGATCGCGAACAAGGCCGAAAGCGCCTGGGCTGCCGAGCTCGTGCGCGCCGGCGTGCGCGCGGTGCTGCCGCTGGACGTCGGATCGGAAGAGCTGCATGCGGCAATCGCGGCGGCGGCCAAAAACCTCGTCTCGCTTGACGCCGACTTCCTTCCTGCGCTGTTCTCGCGGGCTGCAAGCGTGCGCGGCGTGGACGGCAACGCGTCGCATCTCACCGCGCGCGAGCGCGACGTCTTACAAATGATGGCCGACGGACTCGCGAACAAGGCGATCGCACAGCGCATCGGCATCTCCACGCATACGGTGAAATTCCACGTCGGCTCGATCATGTCCAAGCTGAATGCGACCAGCCGCACGGAAGCCGTCACCCTCGGAATCCGCCGCGGCCTGATCCTGCTCTAGGCGTTACTGGTCGTCGGGTTCGGGTGCTGTTCTCTGCGCCCGGCGCTTGGAACGTTGGCGCAGTAGCCAGCCCGCGCCGCCGACGACCGCCAAAGCGGTGATCGCGCCGGCCGCGTAGCGAAGCAGCCTGATCTCAAGCTTGACTTTCGCGCGTTGCGGCTTTGCGGGCTGCTGTTTGTCGGCCACGAGCAATGTCTTCCCCAGGTAAAATGCGAACCCCGCTGAAGCTCGGCGCGCATGCCCGTACGCGCGAAAACAGCAACGCCTCCGCTGACGATTCCGCGCGACAGTGCCGACGTCACCCTCACGCTTGGCAAACGGTCCGTCAGCCTCACGAACCTGGGCAAACCGTTTTGGCCCGATCTGGGCATCACCAAGCGGGATCTGTTGCAATACTATGCCGACGTGTCGCCCTGGCTCTTGCCGCACGTGCGCGATCGTGCCATGGTGATGAAACGTTACCCCAATGGCGCTTACAGCGATTTCTTCTTCATGAAGCGGGCGCCGTCGCCGCGCCCCGAGTGGATCGAGCTGTGCAGCATCGAGCACGATTCCGGCAACATCATCGATTTTCCGATGATCCAGGACTTGCCGGCGCTGCTGTGGATGATAAACCTCGGCTGCATCGATTTGAATCAGTGGTACGCGCGCTGTGACGATATCGACCGGCCCGACTACCTGCACTTCGACTTGGACCCCGTACCAGACGCCGGCTTCGATAAGGTTTTGCAAACCGCAGTGGTCGTGCACGAAGCCCTCGATCGCCTGGGTATGCCCAACTTCGCCAAGACGACCGGCTCCAAGGGCATCCATGTCTACATCCCTATCGTGCGCGGGCCGCTGCAAAAGGAAGTCTGGACATTCGCCAAAGCCCTGGCCCAGAGTTTGGCCGCGCAGCATCCGGAACTCATCACGGCGGAATACAAGGTCGCCAAACGGCCGAAAGGGCGCGTGCTTGTGGATTACAACCAAAACGCGTGGGGTCGAACCTTGGCCTCCATCTATTCCGTGCGACCGCGACCTCGTGCCACGGTCTCAACGCCCGTCACTTGGGCTGAAGTGTCGCGCGGCGTCAAGCTGGAAGATTTTCGCATCGACAACGTGGCCGCACGGCTTCGCAAGCTCGGCGATCTGTGGCAGCCGCTTTTGGATCGCAAAGGGCGCTTCAAACTGGAAAAATATCTATGACAAGAAAGAGTGCCGCCACTGGGTTGCCGCTCCGACCTCCCTATCCGCCCATGGAGGCGCTGTCGGCGGATGCGATTCCCAAGGGGACGCAATGGCAGTACGAGCCAAAATGGGATGGGTTTCGCTGTCTGGCGTTTCGCGACGGCGACGATGTCTATCTGCAGTCCAAGTCAGGCCAACCGCTTGCGCGTTACTTTCCCGAAGTGGTGGAAAACTTGCGCGCGCTGAAGGCCAAGCGCTTTGTCATCGACGGCGAACTAGTCGTGCGCGTGGGAAACGAACTCGACTTCGACGAGCTGCTGATGCGCATCCACCCCGCTGCCAGCCGGGTCGCCATGCTGGCGAAACAGCATCCCGCAACGTTCCTGATCTTCGATATCTTGGTAGATGCCGACAACCGCACCCTCACGCAATTGCCCTTGCGGGAACGCCGGTTGCGGCTCGAGGCCTTCGCGCGGGAGAATCTGCGTAAGAACGGCGGCATCCGGCTTTCTGCAGCGTCCACCAAAATGGCGACCGTCGATCGCTGGTTCTCCGAAGTTGGCGGCGCACTGGATGGCGTCGTCGCAAAACGCGCCGACTTCGACTATCGCTCCGGTGACCGCAGCGGCGCGCAGAAGATCAAGAAGCTGCGGACGGCCGATTGCGTCGTCGGCGGGTTTCGCTACGCCAGCAACGCCAAGGTCGTCGGTTCGTTGCTGCTCGGCCTCTACGACGAACAAGGCAAGCTGAATCATGTCGGCTTCACGTCAGGACTGAAGGCGGACGAACGCAAGGCGCTGCTTGCAAAACTCAAACCGCTGATCAAAGAACCCGGCTTCACCGGCCACGCGCCGGGTGGCCCCAGTCGCTGGAGCACTGAGCGGAGCGAGCAGTGGGAGCCGTTGGCGCCCAAGCTCGTCGTCGAAGTGAGCTTCGATCACGTGACAGGCGAGCGCTTTCGACATGGCACGCGCATCTTGCGCTGGCGTCCCGACAAAGCCCCGCGGCAATGCACGATGGATCAGATGGAAGTAACCAAGGGGGCCTCGGTCCTGAAGCTGAGCAGCTGACCTTTCAGCAAACCCTAGCCGCCGATGTGCGACATCTCGACTTTGCGGGCGGACCGCGTCGCGTGCGTGCGCAACTCTGAATAACGGTCTGCGCGCCGCTGCCACACCCCGCGAATCGCCGCTTCGATCTCTGCGTCGCTGCGGCCGCTCCGCAGAAGCGAGCGCAGATCGTACCCCGTGCCGGCGAAGAGGCAA
>DATGHT010000007.1:0-5298 GCA_035307865.1 Candidatus Eremiobacteraceae bacterium
TGAGGTGCAAAACGGCGGTGTATTGGTCGGGGGTGTCGATGCGCGTGATCCGCCTGTAGGTCTGGCGGTAGAAGCCGTTGGTCTTGGGGTTGATGTAGAGTTCGTAAGTGAAGGCCACATCGGCGGAGGTGAACGGCTGGCCATCCTGCCAGCGCACGCCGTGGCGCAGATGAAAGACGATCGTCTTGCCGTCCTTGCTGATGCCGCCATTTTGTTGGGTGGGCACGACCATTGCGAGGTCAGGAACCAATTGTTCGCGGCTGTCGTACTGCAAGAGCCCGTCAAAGATGGCCGTCTCGACATAGGTCTCTTGCACGAGGCCTGAAGTGACCGGGTCGAGCGTGTTCGGCTCGGCTTTGATCGCCACCCTGACCACGCCATGCACGGTTGACCTGTTGCCGCCGTTTGGCGAGCCGCCGGATGTGGAAACCCTTGTGCAGCCGTACACCTGTATGGCGATGGTGGCACAGAGCAGCCCGGTTGCGCACCGCCCCAGAGACGTTCGAAAAGGTATGAAAAAAGACCGCATGTGTAAACACTCCGGGGCTGCTGAAGCCCTGCTTGCTTTCACTTTCTTGGCATTTTGGTCCCGCCGGAACAAAGCGATGCGGCGCGGAATGCATACGAGCATGAGAACTGCCGCTGCGTGGGCAGCCGCGCTTGCCGGATCCATTGTGATGGCGGCGGCGGCACACGCACAAGCACTGCAACCGCTCGACGTCGTGCAGCACGTGGCGGCTCAAAACGCGGGCCTGCAAAGCTACACTGCGCGCGCGACTTTCGATGTCGACTTGCACGCGTTTGTCTCGATTCATCCAACGCTGCACGCGACCTATTATTACAAGCGTCCGGATCGAGCCGAAGTCGTGTTCGACACCATGCCGGTCCTGGCGGAGCAGTTCGAGCACTTGTACGCAGCCCTGGCGACTGCGGACAAGTGGCCCGCCACCTACAACATCCACTTTACCGCGGCGCCCGCACCCGGGAAGCCGTACGAGCTGACGATGACGCCCAAGAAGGAAGGCAATGTCGACCGGGTGCTGGTCACGGTCGACCCGCAGTCGTTTGCGATCAACCGCATGGAATGGCGCTACAAAAACGGCAGCTGGATCATCATGCAGCAGACAAATGCTAAAGTCGGGAACTACCTTTTGCCGGTGGGGCAGGTAGGCGACTTCAACTTGCCCTCATACAAGGCGCATGCGGTCTCAAGCTACAGCGACTACCAGATCAACGTACCCATCCCGGACTCCGTCTTCACGAAATAACAGCGCGGCTTGGGAGCCGCGCCGTCTCTTTCGTGTTCGCGCGACCGCGCGCCGCGTTCGCGACGCTAGATCGTGGGCGTCGTGGTGGTCGTGACGGTTCCCGCCGGAGGACCTCCGCTGCGCAGCAAGTCGTAGAAGCGGACTGCCACGAGCGCCGCGTAGGCCGACGTCAAGCCGCCCACGATGAAGGTGACGACGACGTGCAGGATCGGAATCGCATGGAAGAGCGTGATGATGATCTGGCCGATGATGCTGACTACGATGATGCCCAAGAACGCGAGAAAGCTGGGCCCGAGATTTGCGCGCACCAGGCGGTAAGATTCACCCAACGCCTCCATGGCGCCGCGATTTGACAACACGATCGCCGGGATCGAGTACATGAAGAAAAACCCGAGCAGAATGGCAAGGATGATACCCAGACCAAGAGCGATCACGAGCAGGCCGCAGATGATGCTGAATATGATTGCGATGATGAACAGCACGAACAGCGCCGGCAGCCGGCTGATCGCCTTCGAGAGCCCAGCGCTCAAGTCGGGCGGTTCGCCGTGCCAGACGCGCTCGGACGCTCCGACCACCGTCGCATTCGCGAGCAGTGCCAGCAAGACGAGGACGATGAGTCCGACGACTAGCGTCAAGCCGCCGGCTCCCAAGAGCGCACCTGCCGCTCCCGGATGGAGGCCGCCGAGCATTCCGGCGCCCGCCACCGACGCCATCATTCCCGCCAGGATAAAGACGACGAAGATCGCGGACAACAATGCTACGAGAGCAGTGGGTATTGCCAGGACCCAGTTGGAGAAGAGCACCTTGAATGCGTTTTGAAGCTCGGCAACTGCGTCGAATTGGGGCGGACGAATGGCCATCGGAACCCCCTTTATACCAGTTCCAAAACAACTTCCACTGCCTCACTAGCGCAGGCAATGAACTGGCCGAGCATTGCTTTGCGAAAAGGCCTTCTCCTGCGGCAACGCGGTAAAGCGCCGGGAATTAGAAGGCACGCGCAGAATAAGACCGCCTCCCTATCGGCTCGAGGATGCACCGTTGACTGATCTGCTGACCCTAGGCACGCGGACCTTCCAATCACGCCTTATCGTGGGTACCGGAAAATTTGCCAGCCCTGAAATCATGGCTGACGCGCTAGCGGCTTCGGGCACGGAGATGGTGACGGTCGCGCTGCGGCGGGTGGACTTGGAGACGCCGTCCCATTCGATTACGGACTTCATCGATCAGTCCAAATACTTAATTCTGCCGAACACGTCCGGAGCTGCCGACGCGGACGAAGCAGTGCGGCTTGCCAGGCTGGCGCGCAGCGCGGGCTTGCCTACGTGGATCAAGGTCGAGGTCATCCCGGATCCGCGCTATTTGATGCCCGATCCCGTGGAAACGCTGAAAGCCTGCGAGATACTCGTGCACGAAGGTTTCACGGTTTTGCCTTACATCCACGCCGACCCCGTGTTGGCGAAAAGGCTCGAAGAGCTGGGAGTAGCCGCGGTGATGCCCTTGGCAGCCCCGATCGGTTCCGGCAAGGGACTCAAGATGGAAGCCGCTATCGCGATGATCATCGAGCAAGCGAGGCTGCCGGTCGTCGTCGATGCAGGTTTGGGCGTCCCCTCGCACGCTGCCGCAGCGATGGAAATGGGTGCGGACGCGGTCTTGGTCAATACTGCCATCGCGACTGCAGGCAACCCCGTGCGCATGGCCGCAGCCTTCCGCTTAGGCGTCGAAGCCGGCCGCGCTGCGCTACTCGCGGGGCGCGCGCAAGAGCTGACGATTGCGGCGGCTTCGAGTCCGCTCACCGGCTTTCTCAAAACGTCGGAATAAAGACCGTGCCGCTTTCTTTTTCGCAACGCTTCGACCCGGACGCCATCCGCGCGGGCGTTGCACGGTTGGCGCAGTATCGCGCCGCGGACGTGCGGGCCGCGCTGCATTCACCTGGGAACGCGGTTGAAACGGCAGCAGCTCTTTTTTCGCCGTGCGCCGGCGGCATGCTCGAAGAGCTGGCGCAGACTGCCCGTCGTTTGACGGTCGAGCGCTTCGGACGAACGATCGCGCTGTACGCGCCGCTGTATCTCAGCAACGAGTGCGTTTGCACCTGCACCTATTGCGGCTTTTCGATGGGACTCGACATCAAACGGCGCACGCTGCGCATCGACGAGGTGCTGCGCGAGGCGGGCGCGCTCGGATCCGCCGGCTTCCGGAATATCCTGCTCGTGTCCGCCGAGCATCCCAAATATGTCAGCACTCCCTACGTTGCGCAATGCATTCGCGAAACCAAGAACGTGGCCCACTATGTGGGGCTCGAGATCGCCGCTGCAGACGAAGAGGAGTACGCTGCCTACGTTGCGGCGGGTTGTGACGGCGTCGTTCTCTATCAAGAAACGTACGAACCGCAGTGCTACGCGGCGCACCACTTGGGAGGCCCCAAGAAGAAATACCACTGGCGCTTGGATGCGCCGGAGCGCGCCTCACGCGCCGGCATCAAACACTTGGGAATCGGCGCGCTGCTCGGGCTCACCGACTGGCGCTTCGAGGCGCTTTCGTTGCTGGCGCACCTGCGCTACTTGGAGAAGAACTGCTGGAAGTCGCAGATCAATATCTCGTTTCCGCGCATCAACGCCGCGGAGGGCGGCTACCTGCCCGAGCGGCCGGTGAGCGACGCCGAGCTCGTGCAGCTCATCTGCGCATTCCGGATCGCAGCGCCATCGGCCGGAATTGTTTTGTCCACGCGCGAGCCGGCGGAGCTGCGCGACGGGCTGGTCAAATTGGGGGTCACGCACATGAGCGCGGGTTCGAGCACGGAGCCCGGCGGTTACTCCGAGCCCGGCAAGGCCGGCGAGCAATTTCACCTTGAGGATCAGCGCTCGCCCCAGCGCGTCGCAAACCGCCTGCGCGAACTCGGCTACGACCCCGTGTTCAAAGATTGGGAGCGCATGCAGCCCGGCGCCGGCGTCTTCGCGGCCGCGCGGTAAGCAGCAATGATCATTATCGCCAACGGCAGGCCGCGCGAAGTCCTGGCCGATAGCACGGTCGGCAGCCTGCTCGAGACGCTGCGTCTGCCGCCCGAGCAAGTCGTTGTCGAGCACAACGGCGAGCCGTTGCAGCGCTCGCGCTTTGCGAATACCCGGCTGGCGCCGAACGACCGCCTCGAGATCGCGCAGATGGTAGGCGGCGGATGATAGCCGAGTCCGTTTCATCGCAATCGCTGCGAGCACGCCTGCGCGCCGTTCGCCTCTATCTCATCATGGACGCGCGGCCGCGGGTCACGCCCCTGGAGGAATTCTTGGCGCGCAGCATTCAGGCAGGCGTCGGCATGGTGCAATTGAGGGAGAAGCAGCTGAACGATGCGGAACTGCTGGCCACCGCCCGGCGCTGCGCCGCCGTCAGCCGGCGCTTGGGAGCGCTGTTCATCGTCAACGATCGTCTCGACGTGGCGCTTGCGGCCCAGGCGGACGGCGTGCACGTCGGCCAAGACGATTTGCCGATCGACGACATTCGCGCGCTGGCGGGCGAACAATTCATCGTGGGCTTGTCCACACATTCACCCGCGCAGATCGCGCACGCACAATCGCAGGCGGCGGACTACGTCGGGGTCGGTCCCGTCCACGAAACCCCTACCAAGCCCGGCCGGCCTGCGGTCGGCCTGGAACTGGTGCGCTACGCCGCGGCCAATTCCGACCTGCCCTTTTTTGCGATCGGAGGCTTGGATCCGGGTAACGTCGCCGACGCGGTCGCCGCGGGCGCGCGTGGTATCTCGGTGCTGCGCTGCGTGACGCAAGCCGAGGATCCGGCCGCGATCGTGCGCGCGCTCATCGACCAGATTCCGGCCGCCGGTCAGCCCGCGTGAAAATCGATCCGGCGCTCGAACAGCGCTTGCCGCCGGGCCAATACATGGCGCGCGACTTTCCCGTGCTGCACGTCGGCGAGATACCGCAGTTCAATCCCGCCAGGTGGCGTTTTCGCATCTTCGGTGAAGTCGAGCAGCCGGCAGAGTTGACCTGGCAGCAATTCACTGCGCTGCCCACCAAGACGGTGA
>DATGHT010000008.1:0-3467 GCA_035307865.1 Candidatus Eremiobacteraceae bacterium
TAGGCGGCATGCTGATCTCGACGTTGCTCAATCTGTTCATCATTCCGCTCTTGTACATCATCATCGCCGGCGCGGAGGACCGCTTCCGCGAGCGGCGCAGAGCCCGCCGAGAAGCCCTGCAATCCTGATCGTGAGCGCCGCTAGTCTGTGTGCCAGCCGCCGTGCTCGATCAGCTGTTGCAATTCGCGCAGCTCGCCGAGCGTCCGGAACCCACCGGCCGGCGTCCACCAATGGTCGGCTCGCCATTCGTGTTCGAATTCCAAAAGCGCGGCGTACACGACGTCCTTGTAATCGGGGCTGAGCACAAGATCGTCCGGGCTGGAGCGCAGAATGCGAATGGCATCGGTGATGCTCTCGAGTTCGGCATCTCGGTTAAGATCCGCGTCGCGGTCGTCGCTCGGTGGCCCCATTGTATTAGTCATCGAAAAAACGGCGCGCGGTTTTAGCGCGCCCACACGGCGCGCGGGCAGCAGGAACTACCGGGCGTTTGCGCTCATCTAGGCGCCAGAGCGCGCCGCGTCATTCATGGAGGCATCACCGTGCAGCTAGGCACTTTCGACGGCCAACTGAACGAAATCGTACAACGCTGGAACCTGTTGCGACATCCGTTCTACGAGGCATGGGTGGCGGGGACGCTGTCGACCGCGGAGCTGCGCGATTACGCGATTCAGTACGCGCACGTCACCGCGGCGATCCCCACGTGGCTGCTTGCGACCGCAGCGGCGCATCCGCAAGACCGCGACGCGCTCGGGGAGCACGCGCGCGAGGAAACGGAGCATGTCGCGTTGTGGCATGCTTTTGCAAAGGCGCTCGGCGTCGGTGTCGCCCAAATCGAGCACACCCCTCCCAACGCCGCGACCGCCAAGCTCTTGCGCGATTGCCAGGCCGACGCGCTGGCCGGAAATGGTGCTGCCACGGTGTGGGCGCTGGAAGTGCAGTCGCCGGCGGTCTCCGCAGAAAAGCTGCGAGGCCTGGCGCTCCACTACGGCATGCAGGCGGATACCGGCGCCGAGTATTTTGCGCTGCACGCAGAGCTCGACAAGCAGCACGAGCGGCAGCTTCGCGAGTTCATGCGCGCGCACGATCCCAGTCACGCAGCCGCCGCCGCACACGTCGCTGAGAATACGACCAAACGGCTGTGGGATCTGCTGACGTCGGTGCACGCCGGTGCATAAGCGCCTGGCGGGCGCAATCGTCGTGGCGTTGCTTTGCGTGGCCGTCGTGGCCAAGGCAGACCAATCACCCAGCTACCATGGTGCGCTGTCGCCCTCGGAAAAGGCGTTCGTAAACTCCATTCAAGCCGACTTGAACAAGCGTTTTCCGCGCGCGAGCGACGCCGAGCAAGCAGGTTACGTTCGCTACACGGGCGTCGATGAAACCGGAGCGATCAGCTACGCCAACCTGCACTGGACCTCAACCGACATCAGGCATCCCAGCCAGCTCTGGTACGATAAGGACGGCAATCTGCTCGGCGCTGACTTTTCGCGGCCCAACACGACCGGGAAGCGGCCGAACGCATTCGGTGTCAACCCTGGTCGCTGGTACGAATTCGACGAGCACATCCATTACGTGCTCAAAGATCCAAAGACGGGCCGCCTCCAATACGACTTGTATGTCATGCCGCCGCGTTTCAAAGCGGCCGGCGGCGACGTGCGGCAGCCCTCGGCGGCCACGCTCGTGAAAATGGGGCGAGTAAAACGGGCCGCGGACGTGACGACCATCTTTGACTTCCCAGCGGTCTGGGATCTGATCGTTTGGGTGAAGCCCAACCCGAACGGAGCATTTGCCGAGAAAAATCCGCTGGTCAAGACGTAGGCGGCTGTAGGCCGCGTCGTCTAAAGGGGTCGATCCTGCGGTAACCAGCGCTCGAGAACTTGCCGCAGCCGGCCGATCTCAACGGGCTTGGCGAGGTAGTCATCCATCCCGGCCGCGATGCAGGTGTCGCGGTCGCCTTCCATGGCGTTAGCGGTCATCGCGATGATCGCGACGTGGCCGCCGGTGCGCCGTTCGGCTTTCCGGATGCGGCGCGTGGCTTCATAGCCGTCCACCTCGGGCATGTGACAGTCCATCAGGATGACGGCGAACTCATGCTTCAAAAAGGTCTCGAACGCTTCGCGGCCATTTCCGACGACGTGCGGAACGATGTCGAGCCGCTTGAGCTGCGCCAGCGCAAGTTGTTTGTTGATGGAGTTATCCTCGGCGACGAGCACGAGCGGGCGCGCGCCGGCAGTTGCACCATTCCCACTTCGGTGACCGGTTGCGGGAGCGGCGCTGCGCGCGGTCTGTTCCGTCTCGGTCTGCATCACCCCAGCGATGCAATCGAAGAGCTGCGATTGCTTCACCGGTTTGGTGAGATAGGAATTGTAGCCCGCAGCGAGCGCCTCTTTGCCGCGATGCTTGGTGTCGAACGCAGTCACGAGCACGAGTTGGATGCCGGCCAAGGCCGGATCTTTACGGACTTCCTTGGCAAGGTCGAACCCGCCCATGAGCGGCATCGCAAAGTCGACGATCGCGACCTGGTAGGGATCGCCCGCCAGCGCAGCGCGACGCAGGGTTTCCAAGGCCTCCACGCCGTTGCTGGTGCAGCCGTTGCGCATGCCCCACGAGACGACGTACTGGTGCAAGATCTCGCGCATCCTCTCGTCGTCGTCGACGACGAGGACGCGCCGGCCGCTCAAGGGACTCGGTTGCGGTCCCACCTCGCGCTGCGCCAAGCACTCGAAGCGAGCGGTAAACCAAAAAGTGGAGCCACGTCCTTCATGGGTATCCACGCCGATCGTACCACCCATGAGCTCAACCAAGCGTTTCGAGATCGAGAGGCCGAGCCCGGTGCCCCCGAACTTCCGGGTGGTCGAACCGTCGCCTTGCGTGAATGGTTGGAACAACCGAGCGGCGGTGTCCTGACTGAGCCCGACCCCACTGTCCTCGACGGAAAATTTTAAGATGACGTGCTCGTCGTGCGCGCTGAGCAGCTCGGTTCTGATCGTGACGTGCCCCCGCGGGGTGAACTTGATGGCGTTGCCGGCCAGATTGATCAAGATCTGGCGCAGCCGGCCTGCATCACCGAGCAACAGCTTGGGGACGTCGGACGCGATGAACGGCTGGAGGGCCAGTTCTTTCTTGCGTGCCTGCGTCGCCAGCAGTTCGGCGACGCTTTCGGTCACATACGCCGGGGAAAACTCGACCAGTTCAAGCTCGAGCTTCCCGGCCTCGAGCTTGGAGAAATCCAAAACTTCGTTGATGATGTTCAACAGAGCTCGCGCCGACTCGCGCACCGTGATCGCATACTCGCGCTGATCGTGGCTGAGATCAGACAGCAACAGGAGCTCGATCATGCCGATGACGCCGTTCATCGGCGTTCGGATTTCGTGGCTCATGTTGGCGAGGAACTCGCCTTTAGCGCGGCTCGCCTGCTCCGCGCGCTCGAGGGCGTCCTTTAGCTCCAGCGTGCGGTCTTCGACGCGCTT
>DATGHT010000009.1:0-2496 GCA_035307865.1 Candidatus Eremiobacteraceae bacterium
CCCCCGGCGGGCCGCACAACAGGCAGCCGGTTTGGCACGCGCGAAGCAACGTCTTCCTTGAGAAGCAGCGCCCATGATCCTGACCGTAACCCGCCGCAGTCCATCGACGACATCGGCCGTCTCCTCGCGAAGCACCGCTACATCGCGGACCGGAGTCTCGCCGTTTCGATCTTCTTAAGCATCACGCTCAAGAAGCCGTTGTTCTTGGAAGGCGAGGCTGGGGTCGGCAAGACCGAAGTCGCCAAAGTGCTGGCGAGCGGCTTGCAGCGCCCGCTGATCCGGCTGCAGTGCTATGAAGGCCTGGACATCAATCACGCGGTGTATGAATGGAACTATGCGCGGCAGATCCTTCACATTCGGCTCGCGGAAACTGGCGCGCCGAGCGGAGCAGCGGTAATCGAACGCGAGATCTTCACGCCCGAGTTTTTGATCAAGCGGCCGCTCTTGCAAGCCATCGATCGTGGCACGGAAGCGCCGGTGGTCCTGCTGATCGACGAGATCGACCGGGCTGACGAAGAATTCGAAGCGTTCTTGCTTGAGGTGCTCTCGGATTTTCAAATCACGATTCCCGAATTGGGAACGTTCAAGGCGGCCCAGCCCCCGCTTGTGATCCTCACGAGCAACCGGACGCGCGAGGTGCACGACGCGCTCAAACGCCGCTGCCTGTATCATTGGATCGAATACCCCACGCTGGAGCGAGAAGCCGCGATCGTGACCGCCAAGGTCCCCGGCATCGCAGACCAACTCGCGCGCGAAGCGTCCGCGTTTGTGGCGAGCCTGCGCAACGAGCGGGTGTATAAGCAACCCGGCGTCGCCGAAACCATCGATTGGGCGGAAGCATTGCAGGCCCTGGGGCAGACAGCGCTCGACGAAAAGGTGGTCGCGGATACGCTTGGCTGTCTGCTGAAGTACCAGGAGGATCTCAAGAGCATTCAGGAGCGCGGGCTGCACAATAGGATTGTCGATGCCAAACGCGCCGCCGCGAATGTTTGAGCATCTAGCGCGCAACGTCGTCGTCTTTGCGCGCGCGTTGCACGGACTGGGCCTGCCGGCGCAACCGGATCGCTGCATCGTGTTCATGCAGGCGATGGCGCGGCTCGGTGTTGCATCCCCGAGCGACCTCAAAGCAGCCGGCCGGTGCATTTTCACTCGCAGCCGGGAACAGCAAGACCGCTTTGACGCAGCATTCGATATTTTTTGGAAGAGGATCGGCGCGCAGGACCACGCTCCAGAAGCCAAGCCGCAGGAGCCGGGTGTTCCCGACGACGGGTCCGCAGCAAACCCATCATTGCCGGCCGCACAGCGCAACCGGCTGAGAGAAGCAGCCGCCGCTTCTCACGTTCCACCGGCGCAGGCAGCGCTGGGCGACAAAGCCCGGCTGATTCGGGGAGGCGATCGCAGCTTCACGTACAGTTTCGCCGAGGCGCTCATGCAAAAAGATTTTTCGCAGCTGGCGCCGGACGAAGCCGACCTCGCGCGCAGGCTGGCGAGAAAGGAGCGGCTCGAGCTCGCGAGACGCGCCTCGCGCCGCACGATAGCGGGCAAACGCGGCGGCGAATTAGATGCGCGCCGCGCGCTGCGCTCGAGCCTGCGGCAGTATGGAGAACTGGTTTCGCTCCCGACTCGCGTCCGCAAGACGAAACAGCGCGATCTCGTCCTCTTGTGCGACATCTCGGGGTCGATGGACCGTTACGCTCGGCTGTTGCTGCAGTTCGTGCATGCCATGCGCCACGCGCTGGGCAAGGTGGAAGCATTCGTTTTCGGTACTCGGCTCACGCGCATCACCCGGCAGATCCGCCACCGCGACATCAATGCGGCGCTCAACGAGATCGCTGCCCGCGTCCCCGATTGGGGAGGCGGGACCCGCATCGGCGAGTGCTTGCACGAGTTCAACCAACGATGGGCGCGGCGGGTATTGGCCCACGGCGCGATCGTCATCATCATCAGCGACGGCTGGGATCGCGGCGACATCGGGCTGCTCGCCCGCGAGATGCAGCGGTTGCAACGCCGCAGCTACCGCTTGATCTGGCTCAATCCGCTGCTAGGGAGCAAGAACTATCGTCCGCAGACCGTCGGGATGCAAGCGGCGCTGCCATACATCGATGACTTCTTGCCCGCACACGATCTGCGCAGCCTGCTCCAGCTGATCGAGGTCCTTCGACCCGTCGCCGCCCGGCGGCCGGTCCGGCGGCAGATGGTCGCCACTGCCGCAGCGCTCGGTGGCCGCGAGCGTGGCGGATTGGGGAGGCGGCACACGCATCGGCGAGTGTTTGCGCGAATTCAACGTGCGTTGGGCGCGGCGCGTCCTGGCTCGCGGGGCGATCGTCATCATCATCAGCGACGGCTGGGATCGCGGCGACATCGGCCTGCTGGCCCGGGAGATGCGACGCCTGCAGCGCTCCTCGTATCGGCTGATCTGGCTGAACCCGCTGTTGGGTGCCAAGGGTTATCGGCCGCAGACGCTCGGCATGCAAGCGGCGTTGCCCTTCATCGACG
>DATGHT010000010.1:0-4199 GCA_035307865.1 Candidatus Eremiobacteraceae bacterium
CGCGATACTTTCCCGGAGTGCCCGCTATCGACTGGGCGCGGTTCCCCAGTGTTCCGGCGCTGACCGAGAAGATGCGGCGACACTCCTGGCGTTCCATCGCATTTGAAGAAATCGTGCATCACGACACAGTGCCCGTCGCAGAGTATTTCGCGCGCGTCGAACGGAAATACATCTCTTCACTGCATCTCATGAGCGGGCAAGAATTTGCGGCGGGGCTCGCGACGATGCGGGCTAAGAATGCTGGCAGGGATACCGTAGCGCGGACAATTCAAGCAACCGTTGTCAGCGGGCGCCGTGTCCGCACACCGCGGGGCAAGGCCAGCCCAGCGCCAGCGGCGAAAGAGCACGCTGTGGCGGATAGCAACAAAGAATCATCGTTGGCGCGCTTTATTCGCGACCAGGTCGACCCCATCTCAGCAGCTTTTTCTCAAACACCGCTTACCCGTTTGCGGGTAAAGACCAGCCGCGGTGCGGTTACGCTCGTCAAGGTTCCTCCGTCCGCGAACGGCGTTTCGCATTCCACCGAAGACGGCAGCGAGGGCGCCCGTGCTCCGGAGAAACTGCCGCACGGGGCGCGCTTGCACAATCCCGAAGCGGGCCGGGCGTACGATACCATCAGTGCCGACGTCGTCGGCATATTTCGCGAGTTACCGGAACCGCCGGCCACCGGAGAGCGCTTGACCAACGGCCAGGTGCTCGGGCACATCGAAGCGCTGCGCTTGCGCAACACTGTGGTCTGTCCGGTCGATTGCACGCTGATCGCGCAAGTCGTCGACGACGGCCAGCCGGTCGACTTCGGTGAGACGTTGTTCGTCGTCGATAGCGGCGGCGTGCCGCTCGAGCGCGAGAGTGAGCCGTTGCCGGAAGCGGAGGCAGCGCAAGCTCTGGAACCGGTTGAACCGCCCCGCCTCTAGCACGCAACCACAGCTTCACGACGGAGAGATAGTTTGTTCGGAAAGGTTCTCATTGCCAACCGGGGCGAGATCGCGTTGCGCGTCATCCGCGCCTGCCGCGAGCTTGGCTGTCGTACGGTTGCCGTCTTTTCCGAAGCCGACCGTGAGGCGCTGCATCCCCGCATGGCTGATGAAGCCTATTGCATCGGGCCCGCGCAAACCGCTCGCTCGTATCTCAATATTCCGAACATCATCAGCGCCGCGGAGATCGCCGGCGTGGATGCGATTCATCCGGGCTACGGGTTTCTTTCGGAGAATGCGCAGTTTGCCGAGATATGCGCCTCACATGGTTTTAAATTCATCGGGCCGGCCGCGGCGACGATCGGTCTCATGGGCGACAAAGCATCCGCGAAGGATCGTATGGCGGAGGCAAACGTGCCCGTCATCCCCGGTTCGGGCATCGTCGAAAGCAACAGCACCGCAGCCAAGTTTTGCCGTGAGGTTGGCTATCCGGTTCTGATCAAGGCGACTGCAGGCGGTGGCGGCAAAGGGATGCGCATCGTCGCACGCGAGGCCGATCTCGATGCCGGCTTAATGGCAGCCAGCGGTGAGGCGCTCGCGGCTTTTAACGATGGCCGCGTCTACGTCGAGAAATTACTCGTGCACCCGCGTCACATCGAAGTGCAGGTTCTGGGCGACGAATTCGGACACGTCATCCAACTCGGCGAACGCGATTGTTCGGTCCAAAAGCCGTCACATCAAAAGCTCTTGGAAGAAACGCCGGCGCCGAACTTGGACGCGGCGGTGCGCGCGGAGCTCTTGACTTCGGCGGTACGGGCAGCGCGAGCGGTCGACTACGCCAACGCTGGGACCCTTGAGTTTTTGTTGAACAGCGACGGCAAGTTCTATTTCATGGAGATGAACACGCGCATCCAGGTCGAGCATCCTATCACGGAGCTGGTGTTCGGCATCGACCTCGTGAAATGGCAAGTGCGGATCGCCGCGGGTGAGCGCTTGACCGTGCGTCAAGAAGAAGTAAAGCCCAACGGCCACTCGATCGAGTGCCGCATCAACGCTGAAGACGCCGACAATGCGTTCCGCCCGGCCGCGGGCAAGCTCGGCAGCGTTTTGTTTCCGGGGGGACCCGGCGTGCGCGTGGACAGCCACATCTATAGCGGCGCGGAGGTACCGCCGTTCTACGATTCATTGCTCGCAAAGATCATCGTTTATGACCGCACGCGCAACGACGCGATCGTCCGCATGCGGCGGGCGCTCGCTGAAACGGAAATCATGGGCGTCACCACCACGATAGGCGTGCACGAGCGGATCCTGGCGAATAACTCGTTCGTCGAAGGCCGCACCTATGTCACCTGGCTGCGCGAGCAGATCTTGCAACGCCCGCAACCCGTGGGAGCGGCCCATGGCGGCTGAGCGGCGCGAGCATCGCGTCGCACTCGAAATCTTATACGCGGTCGATATCGGCAAGACGCCTTTGGAAGATGCGCTGCGGCAGGCGCGCGAAAATGTCGGAGTTTTCAACCGCGGCGACGAGGCGATCAGCGAGGATCCGTACGAGCCCCTGTATCCCGCCGTCGATCGCCGCAGCGATGCGCCCCGCGCGACCGATTGGGGACTGGTGGAAGAGTTAGCGCGCGGCACGCTGGCGCATCAAGCGGAAGTGCAAGCGGAGATCACGCCGCTGTTGCGACGCTGGAGCCTGCAGCGGTTGTCGGGCATTGACCGCCTGATCTTGGAGATGAGCGCCTACGAGTTGCGTTTTCGCCCGCAGGCCGACACTCTGGCCGTCATCAACCACGCCGTCGAACTGGCGCGCCGTCTTTCCACCGCGCAGAGCGGGCAGTTTGTGAACGCAGTGTTGGACGCGCTCGCAAAGAGCCCGGCGCCGCCATCCAACGCCGCGCCGTGACGAAACTTGGCGGGATGAAAACAAGAACGCGCCGTCGTTTGGCGCTTGCCGTCAGCGCAGTGCTCCTCGTCTTGGCGGTCTTGGTCTTTGCCGCGGCCATCGCGCTGTGGAGCGTCGTCGGCGCTTACGGCGAGAACCTGCCGGATATCAGTCAGCTGTCCATCATTCAGCCCACGTCACCCACGGTGATCATCGCGCGCGACGGCACGCGCCTTGCCCGGTTGTACGACAAATACAAAGTCTACGTGCCCATCACGCAGATCCCGCCGGTGATGCGTGAGGCGGTGGTCGCGGTCGAAGACGAACGTTTTTATTCCCATCGTGGCGTAGATGCCCGTGGCATCATGCGCGCCGCGCTCGCCAACTACCGGCACGAAGCCATCACCCAAGGCGCGAGCACGATCACGCAGCAATTAGCACGCAATCTGTTCCTGACCAACCGGCCTACGTTGACGCGCAAGATCCAAGAGGCATTGCTGGCCATGCAGATCGAGCGCTACTATAGCAAAGACGAGATCTTAGAGCGCTACCTCAACCTCGTGTATTTCGGAGCCGGCGCCTATGGCGTGCAAGCCGCCAGTCACGCGTACTTCGGCAAGGACGTTTCGCGTCTGACGTTGCCGGAAGCCGCGATGCTCGCCGGCTTGGTCGCCGCGCCGTCGCTGTATTCACCCTACGCGGATATGCAACGCGCCAAGGAACGGCAGCGCCACGCGCTCGAGCGGATGGTGGCATCCGGGTTTATCAGCCAAGCCGAAGCCGACGCAGCCGGCGATGAAAGCTTGCATTTTATCGGGGCGCAGGGCAACGGGATCCAGTCGTATCGCTATCCGTACTATGCAACCTACGTCATCGCCGAGCTTGTGAAAGACTTCGGCTATGATACCGTGTATCGCGGCGGCCTCACCGTTTACACGACGCTGGATCCGCGCTTGCAGGATCTGGCGCAAAAGGCAGTGACCGACGGCGTCGAGCAAGGCAGGCTGGAAGGCTACGGCATGCATCAAGGCGCGCTGGTCGCGGAAGACCCGCGCAGCGGTCAGATTCTTGCGATGGTCGGCGGCGTCGGATTCTCTCCCAAGAGTCAGTTCAACCGCGCTTGGCAGGCGCGGCGCCAGCCTGGATCGTCATTCAAAGGCTACGTGTATTCGGCAGCGGTGGATAAAGGTGTGCCGGTTTCCACGATCTACCGGGATGCGCCCGTCACCTATCCCGCGGGCGACGGAACGGATTACCGGCCGATGGACGACGACCACCGCTACCTCGGCGCGATCAGTCTGCGACGCGCGTTCGAGCTTTCGCGCAACATCGTCGCGGTACGCCTTGCGAACGACATCGGGATCGGCACCGTCATCGATTACGCGCACCGCATGGGCATC
>DATGHT010000011.1:0-3575 GCA_035307865.1 Candidatus Eremiobacteraceae bacterium
AAGAGCGAGCCCGGCGACACCTTCGAAGATCTGCCACACGGTCAGCGGCTCATCCATACGCGAGGAGTTTGGCCGCGAGGACAAGCAATCCGCCTGAAAGGGGACGGAATATGCAGCAGCGCTTCTTAGGAGTCGACCACATCGACGTGCGCGTCCGCAGCTTGGCGCAGGTGCAGGCGTTCTACGAGCGCTTGATGCCTGCATTGGGCTTGCCCAAGAAACGTTTCGCCTACGTCGACGAGCAAGGCGAATGGCAGAACGATGTGAAGGGCGGTCGCTATAACGCCGTCGAGTTCGTCGAAGACACGAAGGCGGCACCGCTGTTCATAGGCTTCATCGAAGACCGCACGATGCAACCGACCGACACGCGGATCGCATTTCGGATCGCTTCCCCGGATGAGTTGACCGGCTGGCGTGACTTCCTCGTCTCGATCGGCGCCGCCAACGTCGAGCTGTCGGCCGATCCAAAGGAATATCCAGCCGTTTTCTTCGAGGACGGCTGCGGCACAAAACTCGAGGTCGTCGCCCGGCGTCAGGCCTAGGGCCAGGCGCTGCGAGCGGTCTTTTAGGGACCGCTTGCGCGCGCGTGCACCGGTGAAAGCAGCCGCACTTCGAGCACCGTGCCCGCCGGCACGGAGATGTCCGTCTTCATCGACTGCGACAACACGTAACCACCGGCTGCGCCGAGCATCCCGCTGCCCTTGCCGGTGTGCTGGCGCAGCACGTGTCCAGCCATGGCGCCGCCGATCATCATCCCGATCGTCCGTAGGTGATGTGTCTTGGCATCGAACGCGTGCAAGGACACGAGCTTTGCATCGACGCGGTCTTTGGTTCCGTCGGCCAAGGTGATGCCGTCGAAGACGATCGTCATGCCGGGCTTGCGCAGGGTGCCGGCAGCTTGGACATTTTCCAGGTGACCGTCGATGACCGCGCCTTGGAGAGCCGGGTTCTTGTGCAGCAGCGTGGCGGTATACTGGAGCTGGAAGGTGTCGCCGTCACGGCTCGTCTTGGAGCTGATCGGTTGCTGTAGCCGGCCATAGAACTCCGTTCCCGCCGCGACGGCGACGGGGCCGGATGTGGTATTGGCCGTTTCGGTGCTCCCGTTGCCGGCGCTCGTGCTGCTCACGTTCGAGCTGTGTCCGCAGCCCGCGAGCGCGATGGATGCCGCTGCGAGAAGCGCAACGGCGAAGCGCGAAGAATCAAGCGATTTTGCAGTGTGGATGTCGTTCATGGCAGCCGGGTTCTACTGCGGGTCGACTAGTGCCTGGCGCCGCCTAGTACCTATGGTTGGACGACTATCACGACAGGGCCAGGCAGCCTTGTTACGAGCAGCCCATGCTCCGACCACAGCTGTCGCAGACGTAGCACGTGCCGTTGCGCCGCGTCATCGAACCACACACGTCGCACATCGGGGCATCGCCCATGAGCGATGCCATCTGCGCTTCACGCGAGCGTAGTGCGTTCAGCTGTGCTGCAAGTTCGGGATCGACTTTGCCGGAAGTTGTTTTCGGCGGCGCAGCCTGACGGCTCGTTTGGCGGCTCGCAGCTGCTTGTGATGGCGACGCTGGCGAGCGCGGCGGCACGCCCGTCGACGGTGTCGTAGTGCGGGGCTCGTCGGCGGCCTGCAGAGCGCTCACTTGCGCCTCGAATTCCGCTTGCGCGTGGTCCTCGTGATGCGTCTCATCGATGTCCTTATCTTCGGGCTTGATCTGGACGAAGTCCGTCCGCCCCAAATACTCCATACCGAGCACGCGGAAGATATAATCGACGACGCTCGTGCAGTGTTTGACGTTGGGGTGGTCGACGAAGCCGTTTGGTTCGAAGCGCGTGAACACGAACTTGTCCACGAACTCCTCGAGCGGCACGCCGTACTGCAGTCCGATGGAAACTGCGATGGCAAAGCAGTTCATGAGGCTGCGGAACGAGGCACCCTCTTTGTGCATGTCGACGAAGATCTCGCCCAGCGTGCCGTCACCGTACTCACCCGTTCGCAAGAACACCGTATGGCCGGCGATCTTGGCCTTTTGCGTCCAGCCGCGTCGTTTGGCGGGCAGGCGGTTGCGCTCGAGCGCTTGCGCGACCTTGCGCTTGAAGTCGGTGTTGGTCGCGTTGGCGAGGATGCGTTGGGCGGCGGCCAAGATCTCGTCCGGGCGCAGTTCTTCGGCGCGCTGACGCCGCGCTTCTTCGAGCTGCTTGGCGAATTCCTCAGACAATGCCAGCTGCCGATCCGAGGTAGTATCTTTATCCGAGCTCTTGTTGGACAGCGGCTGCGACAGCTTGCTGCCATCGCGATACAGCGCGATCGCTTTTAGGCCGAGATCCCACGAGCGCATGTAAGCTTCTTTGATTTCATCGACCGTGGCCTCGTTCGGGAGATTGATCGTCTTGCTTAACGCGCCCGCGATGAACGGCTGTGCGGCCGCCATCATGCGGACGTGACCCATGTGGTGGATAAAACGCCGTCCCAGCATGCCACACTTGTTCGCGCAATCAAACGCGGCATAGTGCTCTTCTTTGAGATGGGGGGCGCCTTCAATCGTCATGGTGCCGCAGATGTAATAGTTCGCCGCTTCGATTTCTTCGCGGCTGAACCCGAGCTGCCGCAACAGGTCGAAGTCTTGAGCGTTGTATTGCTCGGGCGTGAAACCGAGCCGTTGCAGCGTCGGCTCACCCAGCGTCCACTGGTTGAAGGCAAAGGCGATTTCGAAGACTGTCGGTAGTGCTTTTTCGATTTTGATGATGTCTTCGCTCGTGAACCCACGCGCCCGCAAGGTCTCGACGTTGATGTAGGGCGAGCCATAGAGCGAGCCGGTGCCGTTGGCGTAGCGAATGATGTCCTCGATTTGCTCTTCATTGTAACCCAGGTTGCGCAGTGCAACCGGAATCGATTGATTGATGATCTTGAAGTATCCACCGCCGGAAAGCTTCTTAAATTTCACCAGTGCGAAGTCGGGTTCGATACCGGTGGTATCACAATCCATAAGGAGGCCTATTGTCCCGGTAGGTGCGATGCATGTCGCCTGCGCGTTGCGGTAGCCATGCTGCTCGCCCAGAGCCACCGCCCGATCCCAGCTTTCGCGCGCCGCTGATAACAAATACGGCGGGCAAAGCGCCTGATCGATGCCCATCGGCACAACCGAGACAGCTTCGTATTCCGATGCATTTGCGTTGTACGCGGCGCGGCGATGATTGCGCATCACGCGCAGCATATGTTCCGCATTTTCCTGGTAACGTGGGAACGGTCCGATTTCCGCGGCCATCTCCGCCGAGGCTGCATAAGATTCTCCCGTGAGTATCGCGGAGATGCCACCCGCGATGGCAAGAGCCCGCGCGGAATCGTACGGAATGCCGGCCACCATCAGCAGCGTGCCGAGATTTGCGTAGCCTAAACCTAAAGTTCGGTACTCATACGATTTACGAGCGATGTCTGGGCTCGGGAACTGAGCCATGAGTACCGAGATCTCCAGCACAATGGTCCAGAGACGAGTCGCATGTTTAAAGGCCTCGACATCCAGCTGATTCTTTTCGGTGTCGTAGAACCTCATCAAATTGAGGCTGGCGAGGTTGCAAGCAGT
>DATGHT010000012.1:0-4971 GCA_035307865.1 Candidatus Eremiobacteraceae bacterium
ACCTGCTGCGCTCGCCGGCGCCCCCGCTGCACGCGGGCGCGACGCGGACGATGCGCTTGGCGGCCATGCGCTTCGACTTGCTGGGGAGGCAATTGCAAATCGCGCAGCAATTCGACGCGTCCTATGCGGACGCCGTCAACAAGGCCGGCAAAGATGACGATGCGGTGAACGGCGACCTCTACAATAATGATGGCTTGCTCAGCGAGTGGCTCGAGCAGCTTTCCGCTGTCGAGCGGCTCTACACGCAAGCATGGCTGAGCGAATGCCGGCCCGCGTATCTCGCGAACAATCTGGCGCTCTACGAAGAGCGCCGCAGTGAAATCGTGCGCATCGACAAGCGGCTGCTGTACGTGATCAACGAGCAGTACGAACGTCAGGGCAAGACGCTGCCTCCTCGCGCGACACTCTTCTAACTTTCGCGGTCGCAGCGCCGCTGGTAGGCGCCCTTCCCCGATCTCTCGAACGTCTGTACGCACGACAAATGCGCCTCACCATGAAGCACACGAAAAGAGCGCGCTCGCGCCGGATCGACCCGCTACCGGGCCTTGCGCTGAATCTGGAAATCATCGGCATCTGTTTGCTATGCCTCGCCTTGCTGCTGGCGCTGGCGCTGCTGCTTCCGGCCGGCCGGTCGGGTTCGCTTGGGCCGGTGGCTGCGGCTGTGCTCCGCGGAGGTTTCGGGGCCGGCGCGTGGCTCGCGATCCTCGCGCTCATCGCGGTCGCGATCATCGTTTTCCTCGAGCTGCACGCGATGTTCAAGCTCGCGTTTTTTGCCGCGTGCGCTGCCGGCGAATTCATCGTGCTCGATGCCTGGCTAGGATTATCCGGCCGCGGCGGCATCGTCGGCGACGCAGTTGCGCATGCCATGGTGTGGCTTGTCGGCCCGCTCGGCGCCCCGCTTGTGTTCCTCGCAGCTGCCCTGGCCTTCGTGCTTGCCCCGACAGGCGCGTCATTGAAAGCGATTCTCGGCGCTCTATCCAGGCGTGCGGTACTCGCTTCCAGCAGCGCTGCCGCGCTGGTCGGCGCCATGCGAGAGCGCAGGTCCGCAAATCCGCCGGCGCGCGAACTGCGGCAGGATTCCACTGTCGAGCCTCGTCCGCTTGAGCCAAGCACGCGCATGCTGACGCCATTCGAGTCGCTGCTCACACCAGATGCGCCGCTCATGAACGTGCCCGTTGAACCTCCAGTCAACGGTGAGCTGCCTGTCACGATCGAACCGCCGGTAGTGCGCAACGGGCCGGTCACGAGCGCGCGCCAGGAAATTGTCGCGCGTGCGCCCTTCATGCCGCCCGCGCGGACTCACGACTCCGCAGCCGCGCGCCGCCACGGCGAGATCGAGTATCGCCTGCCCGATTACGCCCTTTTCAACCCGCCTGAGAAACGCGCGCACAACGAAGCCAGCGCCGCGGTCCTCCTCGAGGAAACGCTCGCCTCGTTTGGCGTCGAGGGCAAAGTCACGCATATCGAGCGCGGGCCGAGCGTCACGCGCTACGAGATCACTCCCGGCAAAGGCGTGAAAGTCAGCGCGATACGATCGCTCGCCGACAACGTGCAGCTCGCGCTCGCGGCGCAAAGCATCCGCATCGAGGCGCCCATTCCCGGGAAAGCTGCGGTCGGGATCGAGGTCCCCAACAGCGCCGTGTCCGTCGTCTCCGTGCGCGAGATCCTTGATTACGTGCCACGCGGCGAGGGCAAGCTGTTTTTCGGATTGGGAAAGGACATCACCGGACGCCCGATCATCGGCGACCTCACGCGCATGCCCCACTTGCTCGTCGCCGGCGCGACCGGCGCAGGCAAGAGCGTGTGCTTGAACGTCATCCTGGCTTCGTTGCTGTCGACCTGCACGCCCGACCAGGTGCAGCTCTTGCTGATCGATCCCAAGCGCGTGGAGCTGACCTCATACAACGGCATCCCGCACCTGATCACAGACTGCATCACCGACCCCAAGCTCGCCGCGGGCGCGCTCTACGAGCTCACGAAAGAGATGGACGCGCGCTACGAACGCTTCGCACGCGCCGGCGTGCGCAAGATCGAAGAGTACAATCAGAACTTTCCGGACGAACCCTTGCCGTATATCGTCGTCGTCATCGACGAGCTGGCGGACCTCATGCTGGTGGCGCCGACGCGCGTCGAGACCAGCATTTGCCGCATCGCGCAGCTGGCGCGGGCGACCGGCATCCACCTCATCGTCGCCACGCAGCGCCCGTCGGTCGACGTCATCACCGGTCTCATCAAAGCGAATATCCCCTCGCGCATCGCCTTTGCGGTCTCCTCGCAAGTCGATTCGCGCACCATCATCGACATGGCGGGAGCCGAGCGCTTGCTCGGGCGCGGCGATATGCTCTACCTGCCGATCGATTCGCCCAAACCGGTGCGCGTGCAAGGCGCGCTCGTCGCCGGTGGCGAGTTGGAACGGTTGTGCGAATTCTGGCGGGCGCAGGACGATCCGGACAATCGCATCGAGCTCGAGGTCAGCGAGGTAGAAGAAGACGGGCGCGGTCCGGCGGACGAGCTCGCTTTCGAGGCGGCGCAGATCATCATCGAACGGCAGATGGCGTCGGTGGCGCTCTTGCAGGCCGAGCTCAAGGTCGGCCATCCGCGCGCCGTGCGGCTCATGAAGATACTCGAAGACTTTCGCGTCGTCGGCCCCGCGGAAGGCACGAAGCCGCGCAAGATCCTGGTCGGCGTGGCCGATCTCGATCAGCTCGCGGTGACGCTCGCTCCGCGCACGCGCGAACAACCGTTGCTGTAAACGTGCGATAAAGGTCGCCCGCCGAATCCAGCGACGCAGCGGCGGCGTACAGGCTGCATCTTCGGACGCGACGAACCGCCCGGGTACCATGCCGGCGACGCTCGAGCAATTTGCACACATCGCGGCCAAAGTGCGTTCGGGCGAACCGTTGACGCACGCCGACGGCGTGTTCTTGTACCGCGACGCTCCCTTTCACGAGCTCGGCAGGTTGGCGCACGAAGTGCGCACCGCGAAGAACGGGGACCGCGCTTATTACGTCGTCAAGCGCTATTTGAACACCACCAACGTCTGCTATGCCGGCTGCAAATTCTGCTCCTTTGCCGCATTCGAAAAAGAGCCGCGCGCGTATCGCATGTCGCTCGACGACATCATCGCCAAAGCGAGCGAAGAGCCGAACGACTATGACGAGCTGCACATCGTCGGCGGGCACGATCCCAAGCAAACCAGCCTCGAGTTTTGGATTCCTGCAATCGCGCAGTTACACGAGCGCATTCCGCACGTGCAGCTCGCGCTCTTCACCGCCGCAGAGATCGACTACATGTGCAAGCGCGCGCGTTGCTCGTATGCCGAAGGCCTGACGCAGCTGCGCGCTGCCGGTCTGACCTCGCTGAACGGCGGCGGCGCGGAGATCCTCGTCAAGCGCGTACGCGACATCATCTGCCCGCGGAAAGCGAACGTCGAGGAATGGCTCGAGGTGCATCGCGTGGCGCACGGCATCGGTATCAGCACGAACTGCACCATGTTGTACGGCCACGTGGAGAGCATCGAGGAGCGCGTCGAGCACTTGCTGCTGCTGCGCGGCCTGCAAGCCGAGACGAGCGGCTTCAAGTGCTTCGTGCCGCTGGCGTTTCATCCGGAAGGCAACGACTTGGAAGAGTGCGGTTGGACCGGCGGGATCGACGACTTGCGCACGATCGCGGTGTCACGCCTCATGCTCGACAACATCGGTCACATCAAAGCGTACTGGATCTCGTACGGCATCAAGATGGCCCAGCTGGGTCTGCACTTCGGTGCCGACGACATCGACGGCACGGTTCACAACGAGCAGCGCATCTACCGCGACGCGGGCAGCAAGGCGGATCAGAGCACGCCGATCGCGGAACTGAAGCGCGCCATCGCCGAAGCGGGCTTCCAACCGACGCGCCGCAACCTGCTCTACCGCGTGCTGGAACCGGCGTGAGCACCAAGCCGCTCGTGCGCTGTGGTCGCATCTCGTACACGAACGATCTGCCCGTCTACGCGGCGTTTGACGAAGACGCCGTGACCTTTCCCGGCTTGATGCTCAGCGATGTGCCGGCTGCGCTCAACCATGCGTTGCTAGCTGGTAAGCTGGATTGCAGTCCCATCTCATCTGCGTTTTATGCCGAGCACCCCGACGAGTTTGTGTTGCTGCCCGAAATCTGCATCGGCTCGCGCAGCGAGGTTCGCAGCATTTGCTGCATCTCCGACCAGCCGCTCGCGGAGTTGGCGGCCACGCCGGTGGCGGTGACGAGTGAGTCGGTGACGGGGCGGACCTTGTTCGCAACGATCTGCAAGCGCTGGTTTGGCTTCGCGCCGAACCTCCAGAACGCCGCAGATCCGTTTGCGGCGTACGCGCGCGACGGGTCGCCGTGCGTGCTGATCGGGGACGCTGCCATCGATGCCAGTTTTTCCGTGCCGGCCGGCAGCGTGCACGATCTTGGACGCATGTGGCACCAGTTGAGCGGCGACCGGATGGTCTATGCGGTTTGGGCGGTACGACGCGCCTACGCCGCCGCGCATCAGGCGGAAGTAGATCGCATAGCGGCGGCATTGCGCGACTCGTTAGCGTGGGGAACGCAACACCGCGGCCGGGTCGTGGATCGCGCGCAGAGCACGCACAAACGGCCCGCCGGTTTCTACGAAGCGTACTACGACGCGCTCGATTATGAATTCGATGCTGCCGCGCAGTTGGGGCTGAAGCGCTTTTTTGACGAGGCGTGCGCGGCGGGCGTGCTCTCACAATCACCGGCGCTGTCCTTCATGAACGAGGTCGCCGGACATGTCTGACGCGGCTGCGCGCCATGGCTGACGTCACGCGGCTGCTGGCGCGCGCCGCAGCGGGCGAACGCTTGACCTACGATGAGGGCGTCGAGGTGTACCGGGAAGCGTCGCTTCACGATTTGGGCGCGGCGGCGCACCAGCGGCGCAGCGCGCTGCATCCCAGCCGAGTCGTGTCCTATGTGATCGACACGACCATC
>DATGHT010000013.1:0-3573 GCA_035307865.1 Candidatus Eremiobacteraceae bacterium
TCTCCTGTTCCTGACCATTATTGAACCCATCACCGTCGCCTACGCGGTCATTCGCTACCGCGTGCTGGACGTGCGCGTGGCGATCAGCCGCGCTTTTGTCTACGCGATCCTCAGTTCCGCAGCGATCGTGCTATTCGGGCTCATCGATTTTGTTTTTGAAAAGCTTCTGGCAGCGACCAAACTAGCCATCGTCGCGGAGATCGCCGCTTCGATCGGCCTAGGGTTCGGTCTCGCAAGCCTCCAGAAGCGCGTCGACCGCATCATCGACAGCGTGTTTTTCCGCAAGCGCCATGAAGCAGATCTTCGCCTGAGCAGGCTTGCTGGTGCCCTCGCGCATGCGAGTAGCGCCGCCGCCGTCGACCAGCTGCTCGTCCGCGAACCACTCGATTCCTGGGAGCTCGCCTCCAGCGCTCTCTTCCGCCGTGCAGATGAAGGCACGTTCGCGCGTCGTGCCGCCATTGGATGGCCGGAAGCCGGCGCACTTGCCTTCGATCCGGACGACGTGTTGTTCTTGCAAATGCAAAATGCGGTCGAACCGATGCGTCTCGCTCCACTGCATTGGCGCCCCGACAACGTTCCGAACGGCCCCGCGCGCCCGGCGTTGGCCGTGCCAGTGTTGGTCCGTCGAACGCTCGTTGCCGTCGCGCTGTACGGTGCGCCCCTCTCTGGCTCGGATTTCGAGGCCGATGAAATCCGGCTGCTCGCCGCCCTCGCCGCCGGAGCGGCGGCCGCGTACGATCACCTTGAGGCCGAAGACCTGCGTCAGCGCGTCGCCGAACTCGAAGCGTCGTTGGAGCGATTCAAGAGCGGTGCGACTGCGCCGACAAAGACCGCTATTACCGGGTCGGCTTGAGCCGCTGCTCCTGCGCGAGCAATCGTCGCTTGCGTCGCATGCCCCACCTGTAGCCACCGCCGTTCGGATCCTGGCAGACGACGCGGTGACAGGGAACGATCACCGCGACCGGATTCGAGCCGCAGGCGCGGCCGACGGCGCGCGCGGCTTTCGGCTCGCGGATTACCGCCGCGATCTCGCCATACGTGCGCGTTTGGCCGTAGGGGATCGCGCGCAGCGCCTTCCAGACTCTATGTTGAAAAGCCGTAGCACGGACGTCAAGGGCGATGCCGTCCAACGACGCGCCGCTGTCCAAGTGTGCGACGATTTTTTTCACAACGGCCTGCAACGCCGCATCATCGCGCGCGATCTCGGCACGGTGATAGTCTTGCCGCAGCGCTTTTTCGAGCGCCGCGTCCGATTCTCCAAAACGAACTTCCGAGACGCCGCGCGGCGTGCACGCGACGAGCATCCGCCCTAGCATGGTATCGACCGTGGTGTAGTGCAGCCGGCTGCCGGTTCCGGCGCGGCGATATCTGCCCGGCGTCATCCCTAAGTGGGCATCGCCGTTTTCGTAGAGACGGCTGCTCGATCCGAAGCCGGCCGCATACAGAGCGCTCGTCACGGCTTCGCCTTTTTTCAAACGCTGTTTGAGCCGCTGCATGCGGCGAGCGACCGAATACTCTTTGGGTGTGATGCCGATGAGCGCCTTGAAAACGCGCTGCAGGTGCGAGGGGCTCACCCCGGCGTGGCGCCCGAGCGTGCGCAAATCCGGCGTAGCCTCGTCGTGCTCGTCGATGTAGCGGCAAACCCGTTGCACGAGTTCGCGGCTCTTGGCAGCCGGCTGGTCGGGCTGGCAACGCAAACACGCGCGGTAGCCGCGCGCCCGCGCTTCACCTGCAGACGGAAAAAATGTGACGTTTTGCGGCTTGGGATGCCGCGCGGGGCAAGACGGCCGGCAATAGATCTTCGTCGAGTGCACGCCGACCACAAAGCGGCCGTCCGCGTTCTTATCGCGCGCCATGAACGCTTGCCAGCGCGCGTCAGTTTCAACCATACTCATCGGCTTATCATCGCTTTTTGGTGTAAAAAAGTCTATCCGAATCGTGCCGTCAAAGGCAGTTCGCGATGAGCGTTTCACAACCATGTATGATGTGATCGTCGTAGGCTTGGGCGGCATGGGCAGCGCCGTCGCGGCACATCTCGCCCAGCGCGGACAGCGAGTCGCAGGCTTCGAACAATTTTGGCCGGTCCACGATCGCGGCTCGTCGCACGGTAAAACGCGCATCATCCGGCAAGCGTACTATGAAGACCCGGCGTACGTGCCGTTGCTGCTGCGAGCGTACGAGCTATGGGATGAGCTCGAGCAGCGCAGCAAGTTGCGGCTGCGCGTGCGCACCGGCGGACTGATGGTTGGACTGCCCACGAGCGAGCTCGTGACGGGAACGCAACGCAGCGTGAACGAGCACGGACTCGCGCACGAGGTGCTTGACGCCGCTGACATCCGCAGGCGTTTTCCCGCGATGCGCCCCCGCGCAGACGAAGTTGGAATCTTTGAGGCGCCCGCAGGCATGCTCTTCCCCGAGCTTTGCGTGCGCGCGCACTTGGACTGGGCGACGCACGCCGGCGCCGACCTGCGCTTCAACACGAGAATCGAGCGCTGGGGCGCCGAGGGGACGAAGACGTTCGCGCAAACCGCAGGCGGGGAGCGGATCGAAGCGCGCTCGCTTGTGCTCTGCAGCGGAGCATGGCTGCAAGCAGCATCAGACCCGGCGCCCTTCCCCGTCCGCGCGGAGCGCAACGTCATGCATTGGTTCGAACCGGAGGCTGATTCGATCGAGACGCTGCAAGCATTGCCGGTCTACATCCTGGACCGAGGCACTCCGATGCTCTACGGCTTTCCTTACATCCGAGGCGAAGGTATCAAAGCTGCATTCCACCGTTCGGGCGTGTTTACGACGCCGGAAACATTGGAGCGCGCGGTGAGCCGGGACGAGATCGCAAGCGTGCGATCCGCATTGGAAGCTTGGCTGCCCGAAGCGGCGGCGCGGCACAGCGCCGCCGTCGTCTGCATGTACGAGCTGTCGCCCGACGGGCATTTTATCGTCGGCCAGCACCCGTCATTTCGAAATGTCATCGTTGCCGGCGGATTTTCAGGGCACGGTTTCAAGTTCTGCAGCGTGATGGGTGAGATCGTCGCCGACCTCACGACGGAGGGCGGCACGCGCCATCCCATCTCGCTGTTCTCACCGCTGCGCTTTCCCCAATAAAAAAAGAGGCGGCCAACCGGCCACCTCTTCCTCGTCGAATGCGTCGCTTAGTACGCGCGCTGCTTTTGGAAGCAGTCGCGGCAATACACCGGCTTATCACCACGTGGCTGGAACGGAACTTCCGCTGGGCCGCCGCAGCTGCTGCAGGTGGTGCTGAACATCTGGCGCTGGCCGCCGCCGTAACGCGGGCGGTCCATCCCGCCGCCTGATGCTCGGTTGGCCTTACGGGCCTGCCGGCAGTCGGGGCAACGATTGGGTTTGTTCTGGAAACCTTTCTGTGCGTAAAATTCTTGTTCGCCTGCTGTAAATGTAAACTGTGCGCCGCAGTCGACGCATGTCAATAATTGATCGCTATACACGTGGTTCTTAACTCCTCTTGCGCGGGCTCGCAGCGAAAGCTGCAGTTTTCGTCAGCGCACTATCCGGTGATATCGGTTCGGCGATGAGGTGCTGACGATCGCAAAGAGGAGA
>DATGHT010000014.1:0-2512 GCA_035307865.1 Candidatus Eremiobacteraceae bacterium
GTGCTCGTCGATGAGGAAGTCCTTGATGGCGCCGCTGCGATTACCCGAACGGCAGGTGAAGATGATGTCTTGGTCGCGGGGCAGCTCCGCAAGACGCTCGGTGATTTGACCCATGGGAATGAGTCTGGCTCCAGGCATGCGACCCGCATCCCACTCCCATTGTTCGCGCACGTCTATGAGCAGCGTGCCTTTTCCGACCGCTGCTTGGGCTTCTTCGGGCGTGAAGTCGGGTACCTCTGGATGCTTTAACCCGCCGCGCTCAGCCATTGCCGAACCCCCAAATCTTTGCGATTTATTTTACGCTGAGCGGAATCAATCCCGTGGCGCTGGCGGCCACAGCAATGCCGACGCAAAAGATAAACACTGCGAACAGGCGCTTGAGCAGCCGCGCATTCAGCGCCCGCGCGATGGCAGCCCCGGCGAGGCCGCCCGCGGCGCCACCTATCAAGAAGATGATAGCGACCCTCCAGTCGATCGCCGCGGTACTGCCGCCGCTATGCCGCAACACGAACGACCCGAAGAGACCGGCCAGGCAATTGAGCCCGATGACGAGCAACGACGTCGGTATCGCAGCGCGCATCGGCATGCCGAGAAACAGCACGAGCACCGGCACGATCAAGAAGCCGCCGCCGATCCCCAAAAAACCGGTCAAAAATCCGAGCAGCACTCCCATGATGATGGCGAGCCACCAATTTCGCTCGTGGCCGGGTGCCGCTTCATAGGTCTTCGACCGGAACATGGCGGCTGAGGCGACGATCATGATGATGGCAAACAACAACAACAGCGTCCGGCCGCTGAAATGCTGCGCTGCAGCTCGCCCGGGTATCGCACCGAGCAGGCCGATGCCGCCGAGGACAAGTCCGCTCAGCGTATCAGCCTGGCGGATCCTGCTTGCAAACGCGATGAGCGCGGTGCCGCCTACGATGACCAAGGACGTCTCGATCGCCTGGTGCACGGATTCGCCGACGGCATACACGAGAAGGGGGACCGTGATGATGGATCCCCCTCCGCCGGTCAAACCCAGGGAAACGCCGACTGCCAACCCATAGGCGAGCAACGAAAGCGTCGGCGCGTGCATCCGAAGGGTTTCTAGATGATCGTGTAGAGTTTCCAGCCGTTTTCTTGCGCGAGCTGTACGGCGCCGACCCCTGCGGGTACGAGCATGAATCCCGGTAGCATATTGCGCTTGAAATCAGCGAGCACGTCTTGCGGTTTGAGCCCGAGCTTGGAGGCGAAAAGCCCGGCGACCGCGGTCGTGGCGTTGTGACACACCATGAATTTGCCGCCGCGTTTGAGGACCGCTTGGGCGCTCCAATCCTGATAGATGCCGTCGGGGTCATCGGGCGTTGCGCTCAGATCGAGGTTCGAGTCCGCGCGGTAGTACGTGTTGGTGGCATCCAGGTTCAAAGCGCCGCCGATATGATATTTTTGCCAGGCTGCGTCGTTGAGCGCGAACACGATCGATGGTCCGATCAACACCGCCAGCGTTGAGAGCTTGCCGTTCCCGAATGAAAATTCGTAGGCATTCATGGCGTTTTGCATGTGGATGTAAACGCTGGCGACACCAGGTGCGACGAGCAGCGGGGAAACGGATTCGAAGACCTGCTTGTGAGGGTTGTCCACTGAGAGCGTCGCCATCATGCCGGCGCGGTCGTACTCGTCGGACTTGAGCACGTGGAAATGGATGGGCGTGCGTGCAGGCGCGCCGGAGAGTGAGACCTCTTCCTCCGCAGCAGCGGACTGGCGCGCGCTCAAGACGGCGGCGGCCGCTGCGGCGGTAGTGCCAAGAAACATTTTCCTCGTAAAAGGCATAGACAAGCCTCCTTTTGACGAAAGCCATTGAACGGACGGCCCTTCGCGCGCGCGAGAATTCAGCCTGCTACGGAAACGCTCAAGCTGCGCCAGCCGTTGAATCCGCCTTCCAGATTGCGGGCGTTCCCAAAACCAAGCGCCTGCAACGCACTGACTGCGGCCACCGACCGTTCGCCCTGCGCGCAGCAAACGATGATGGGACGGTCCCTCGGAAGCCGCGGCGCATCCCGCAACAGACGCCCGGCACTAATATGGAGCGCGCCCGGGATGTGGTCTGCTGCAAATTCCGCCGCCGACCGTACGTCGAGCGCGACCGCCTGGGCAGATTCCAGGTCTTTTTGGGCGCTGCGAACGTCCACTTGCGTCAACGCCGCCTGCGGCAGTTCGCGCGCAGCCTCGCGGGGCACGAAGCCAACAATGGAATCGATGCCGACGTGTACCAGGCCCCGAACGAGGTGCTCGACCCGTTCAGGTTCGGCGATGAGCACCACTCGGGCATCGATCGGGATGAACCACGCGCTCCAGTTGGAGAACGACGCATCATCGGGGATGTGGATCGCACCCTGCGGGTGGCTTTGCACGAATGCTTCGCGCGGGCGTGTGTCCACGAGCAGGGATCCCGTCTCAAGCTGCTTGCGGAGCTCACCGGCATTCGGCAAGGGCGGCCGTGGCAGACCGTTGAGCAGTCGTACCCCGCCGC
>DATGHT010000015.1:0-2237 GCA_035307865.1 Candidatus Eremiobacteraceae bacterium
ACGCCCTCGGCGCTCACGTCAGACCATGCGCTGGCGACCGACGGCTCCGGGCCCGAATGGGTTGAATCGACCGTGAATGCGGTCGGGAATGGGCCGTATTGGAGAAACACGGCCATCTTCGTCGTCTGGGATGATTGGGGCGGATGGTACGACCACGTGCCTCCCGTGCTCTACAATTTCTACGAGCTTGGCTTCCGGGTGCCGCTCATCGTCGTTTCGCCCTACGCCCGCCCGCACTACGTCTCGCACGTCCAGCACGAGTTCGGCAGCATTCTGCGCTTCACCGAGGAGACGTTCGGCCTCGGATCGCTCAACCACACGGACGCTCGTTCCGACGATCTCGCCGACTGCTTCAACTTCTCGCAAGCGCCCCTGCCGTTCCAAACGATCGTCTCGGTGCACCGCCGCCCGATCCTGTTACGAACGCCCTCCAACCGCCCGCCCGACGACGACTTCTAAGCTCTAATCCAAATCTTTGAGAAGAAGAACTGCTCGCGCGCTCGCGCCGGCCTCGATTGCGCGAGCCCCGATTTGAAGGAAATCTGGTCGGCCGTCTTAAAATGGTTATTTTAAGAAGTCATGGACAAAGAGCGCATCAAGCAGCCCGGCCATGCTTTGCCGGCTCCGCCCGCCACAGCCACCATCGCCGAATGGATGGATTACCTGTCGCTCGAGCGCGCGCGCTCGCCGGGGACTATTCGCGTGTACATGGGGGATCTCAACGACTTCGCGCGTTTCTTGGAAAAGGATTGCGGTGACGCGCGGTTGCTCAAGGCGACGCGCGACGATATTCGCCGCTATATTCGCACGCTGACGGGCGTCCGCAAGGTGGAACCGGCATCGGTGCGCCGGGCGGTCGCATCCTTGCGATCTTTCTATCGGTACGTCGTCTACACGGGACGCCGACCTGATAATCCCGCTCACGAGATCCAGCTGCCTCGTTTGAACGACCGCAAGCCGAAAGCGCTCAAGGAATCCGAAGTTTGGCAGATCCTGTCCGCCCGGGTACACGATGACGACGAAGAGCTCTACCTGCGCGACCGGGCGATGTTCGAGACGCTGTATGCCTCGGGTGTGCGCGTCGCCGAGCTTTGCAACGCGAACATCGAAGACCTGAACCGCGAAGCGCAGTGGCTTTGGGTGCCCAAGGGCAAGGGCAACCGCAGCCGTCACGCGCTGCTCAACAAGAGCGCGCTGCACGCGATCGACCAGTACTTAGGCGTGCGGCCCGCGACCTTGAGCAAGGCGCTGTTCGTGAGTAAAGTCGGCAATCGCCTCACCACGCGTACCGTGCATCGGGCGTTCGTCGCGCGCTTGCAGGCCGCTGGCCTACGTGCGCCGGCAAAAATTCCCGGCCCAACCGGCCGCGTTCCCATCAAACGTCAGAAACTTTCGGATGCGATCACGCCCCACTCCCTGCGGCACTCTTTTGCACGCCACTTGCTCGAACACGGAGCCGAGCTGCCGGAAGTGCAACGATTGCTAGGCCACGCGCACATCACGACCACCGAAATCTACGTCACGCCCGAACTGACGAGGATAAAGGCTGCCTACGACAAGGCTCACCCGCGCGATCGCTTTGAATATGCGGCTCGCTCGCCGAAGCGAGGCCGCCAACGCGGCATCCCAGAATAGTGCGATTGCAATGATCCCGAAGTCGCCGCCAAAGCCGGCGCTATGATGGAGCGGCGCTCCGATCAGTCGCTGCGCGAAGCGCTGCACGCAGCCCTGCGGCGTGGCGCGAGCGTGGTGCTCGCGACGGTTTCGCCGGACGGCCAGCCCTCCAGCGCATTTTGCAGCTGGGTTCTTTCCCTCGGCAACGACGAAATTGCCGTAGCACTCGACTCGCGCAGCACGGGCCACCGCAATATCTCCGCCGGCAACAACTCGGTGGCTTTAGAAGTGCTGGCGGAGGGCTTGATCGTCTCCGTCCGGGGAACCGCGTCCATCGCGAAAGAGCAGTTGCGCAGCGTGCCGTTTCCGTGCGCTTTGGTGACGGTAGCCATCGCCGAAGTCCGCGACCACGGCGTGCCCGGCGTGCACTTCCACGCGCCGCATTATTTATGGGCCGACGGCAAGGAGCACCGCGGCGAGGTCGAGCGCGCCATCTTCGAGGAGCTGGCCGAGAGCCGACACTAGCGCGCAGCGGCCGCTGGCTACAAAGGGCTGCGCTTCGAACTGACCAGGCCGGAATTCAGACCCGCCATGCTCAGACCGCCCGTAAAGCGGGCATGCTC
>DATGHT010000016.1:0-2257 GCA_035307865.1 Candidatus Eremiobacteraceae bacterium
CCCAATGTGGGCAAATCTTCGTTGGTCAATGCGTTGCTCGGCCACGAGCGCGCGGTCGTCTCCGCGGAACCGGGGACGACACGCGATCCCACGGACAGCGACTTGACGGTCGACGGCAAGCAGTTCGTCATCATCGACACCGCCGGAATTCGCCGGCACGCAAAGCGCGGGCCGGCCGTTGAGCAATACAGCTCGTTGCGTGCTATCTCGGCGATCAGCCGCGCCGACGTCGCCCTGTTGCTGATCGACGCCACGACCGGTGCTACCGCTCAAGACCAGCGCATCGCCGGCCTCGCCGTTGAGGAGGGCAAAGGCCTCATCATCATGGTCAACAAGATCGATCTCGTCAGCACGGCGACGTTCGATCGCGAGCAAGCGGTGGAGATCTTGCGCAAAGAATTCGCCTTCGCGCCCTACGCGCCCATCATCTTCGGCTCGGCTCTGACGAAGAAAGGCGTTCACAAGATTTGGAATGTCGTCAATGCGGTGGCCGGCGAACGGCGCAAACGCGTGCCGACGGCGAAACTCAATCAAATCGTCCGTGATGCGTTTCGCATGCGGCCGCCCGCAGCGTTCCGCGGCCACGTGTTGAAGTGTTTCTATTCGACCCAGAGCGACGTCGCGCCGCCCACCATCGTCTTCTTCGTCAACGACCCACGCCTGCTGCATTTTTCGTACCAGCGCTATCTCGAAAACAACATCCGCGAGGCGTTCGGCTTCGCAGGGACTCCGCTGCGGTTGGTGTTCCGGCCGCGCGTGCAGCAGGACTCGACCAACGCCGACCAGCTTATCACAGCCGCCGCGCGCGACGAGGAAGCGTGATGCTGCTGGCCCTCGGACTCGTCGGAGCATATCTCGTCGGTTCGATCCCGTTCGGCATCATCGTCGGGAAAGGTCTGTTCGGCGTCGATCCACGCACCGTCGGCAGCGGCAACATCGGGGCGGCGAACTCCTTGCGCGCACTGGGCAAGTGGGGCGCGGTGCTCGTCTTGTGCGGCGACATCGTAAAGGGAGTCATTCCCACGCTGCTTGCAGCCCACTTGCTGCCGCACGGCCACTGGGGTATTGCGGCGGCCGGCTTAGCGACGATCGCCGGCCACAACTGGTCGATTTTTCTGAAGTTCCGCGGCGGCAAAGGCGTGGCGACCGGGTTAGGCGTACTCGTGGTTCTGTCGTGGCAGGCGACGCTCGTGTTCGCCATCGTGTGGCTGGCGACCGTGGCGCTTACCCGCTATTCGTCGCTTGCATCCATGGTCGCGAGCGCGGCCGTCCCCGTGACGCTGATCGTCTTGCGAGCGCCCGTATGGTATACGGTCTACGGGGTCGTGTCACTGCTGTTCGTGGTGTGGCGGCACGCTGCCAACCTGCAACGCCTTATCGCCGGCACCGAACTGCGGATCGGCACGCCGAAGGAGCAAAACGCACAACGATGATTTCGAGCAACGATTTTCGGACCGGGGTGACGATCGTGGTCGACGGTCAGCTCTGGACGGTCGTGGATTTCCAGCATGTCAAGCCCGGCAAGGGTTCGGCCTTCGTCCGCACGCGGCTCAAGAACGTCGTGCGCGGCAACGTGCTCGAGAAGACGTTTCGCGCGGGCGAGATGCTGGAACGTGCGATCGTCGAAACGCGCGAGATGCAATATCTCTATGGCAGCGGTGATGAGTTTCATTTCATGGACAACAGCTCGTACGAGCAGCTGCACCTGGGCCACGATATGCTCGGCGACAACGTCGACCTGCTGAAAGAAGGCGTGACCATCAACGTCCAGTTCCACGATGGCAAAGTCATCGGCGCCGAACTGCCCAATCATGTCGATTTGGAAGTCGTCGAAACCGATCCCGGCTTTCGCGGCGATACCGCGACCAACGTGCAGAAGCCGGCCAAGCTCGAAACCGGCGCCACGGTCAACGTGCCGCTCTTCATCAACCCCGGGGATAAGATACGCATCGACACGCGCGAGCGCAAATACGTCTCGCGCGTCTGACGGGGCAACGGATCTTTAAGGGCGCGACTTCAGGGCGCGCCTTTTTTTCTGCCAGCGCGCGCTCAAGCTCAATTTTTGGGCGTGGCTTTGCTTCTTGAGCTGGATTTCGAATTTCAGCGCCGCGCCGGCGGAGCTCAAACGGCGCAGGTAGACGAGCCGGACCGGCAGCTTGCCGCGTAAGATGCGCGAACCGCGGCCGGCGTTGTGCAGCGCGACGCGGGCATCGGGGTCCCGCGCGTACCCGCAGTACAGCGATCCATCACGCGCGCG
>DATGHT010000017.1:0-2322 GCA_035307865.1 Candidatus Eremiobacteraceae bacterium
AAGCGGCGCGACGGGCGGCGGCTTCTCGTCAGTCTATGCGCGTCCAGCATTCCAGCCTGCCGGTTCGTTCTGTGCCGACAACGGCATGTGCGATAGCACCCATCGGCTGCAGCCCGATCTTGCCCTGAACGCCGACCCGAACACCGGTGTCTCCATTTTGCTGAACAGCGGCCCCGGAATGGGTGGCACGCAAGTGGGATCCATCGGCGGCACGAGCGCGGCCGCTCCGGGCATGGCCGCGATGTGGGCGCTGGTCGTGGAAGCCTGCAAGCAAACCGTGGGCTGCGCGCACGGTCCCTCGGGTCATGCCTACCGTTTCGGCAATCCGCGCCCGCTCTTGTACGGCTTGAGCGCCGCGAACCGGCAGGCCGCGTTCTTTGACGTCGTGTTCGGCAACAACGCCGTCTTCCAAACCGGCAGCAACACCGTGTTCGATCCCGGCTTCAATGCCGGACCCGGCTTCGATCTGAGCTCAGGCTTCGGAGCACCGTTCGCCCGCAACCTCATCAAGGCCGTCGTCGGACTGTAAGGCGATCCGGTGCGCGAGCGATCTCGCGCACTTGCGTTACGGTTTGACGTTGGGATTGCGGTCGGCGAACGCTCCGTTGGGATTGGGCACGAGCCAGAATCCTAAATCCCAGGATTTGGGATGGACGTACGTCCACTGCAACTTCGCGTTGGCCGGCAGCAGTTTAGCGGCCCGCAACTCCGCTTCCGTGAGCGTATTGCCGTGCATCCCGGGCAGCATCTTATAGCCCTTCCATTTGATCGTGCCGTCGGGCAATTGATAGCCGTAATGGATGTGCGGGTCGATCGTAGTCCAGCGGCTCGCAGCGACCGGATACACGTCCTGGCTGGGCGGCTTGGGATACGCGCTTACCAGGTATTGATAGTCAAGGCCGACGAGTTTGCCGTTCTTGTCGTACCACAAGAAGTTTGGCTGCAGCTTCGACGGGTTCCACGCGTTGTTGAAATAGATGATCGTGCCATCGGGTTCGAGCCTGGTGGTGCGATAGTAGCCCGCCTTGAGCGCGGCCTGGTCGGTAGGATATTTCGCCTGCAGTTGGCGCGCGACGGCGCCGACGAACGCTGCTTCTGCCGCAGTTGGTTTGGGCGGCATGGTCGCCGTCGCCGATGGCATGCTCGCCGCATGCGCGGGGCTGCCGGTGTACAAAGCGGCGCATACGGCCAGAACAGCGCCGATGCGCCACGCGCGCATGTGGGTCAAAGAGTCAATTTTCACTGTCTGCTCCTCCAAGGAAACCCCTGTGCTGCCGCCCGCGGGGGTTTACCTGCAAGCAGCGGCGCCCTCGTCTCGCCCGATCACACCTTGAGGGTTTCGTTCAAGAGATGGTAGCATTCTCGCGCCATTGCCCAGCGTTCTTCAGAACGAATGACACAGATGGGGATTCGCTGGCCGGACTCCGCGACGTTGGCATCGGGCGTTGCGAACTTATTCGCTTCCCGGTCGAGGTGCAATCCGAAAACCTCGAGCCCCTCGCACGCTGCTGCTCGTACCTGCGCGACGTTCTCGCCCACGCCACCGGTGAAGAGCAACGCATCCAAACCGCCCAGGCTGGCGATCATCGCGCCGATGGCCGCGCGCAAGCGGTGGCTGTACACGTCGAAGGCAAGCTTGGCGCGGGGATGCCCTGAGGCGACCGCCTCAACGATGTCGCGCATATCTCTGGAAAGCCCAGAAATCCCGAGCAGCCCCGATTCTTCGTTTAAGACGCGGCGCAGCTCGGAAGCGCTCATGCGGCCCGAGTCGAGCAGGTAGAGCAAGATACCAGGATCGACGCTGCCCGAGCGATCGCCCATAACGACCCCTTCGAGAGGCGTCCAGCCCATGGTGGTGTCGACGCTGCGTCCGCCTGCTATGGCGGCGAGCGACGACCCGTTCCCCAAATGGCAGCTGACGATCTTGAGCGCGCTGAAGTCCGCCTGCATCAGCTGCGCGCTGCGCTGCGCGCAATACTGATGGCTGATGCCGTGAAAACCCAAACGGCGCATACCCCAAACCTCGCGCCAGCGCAGCGGCGTCGCGTAGGTGAAGGCGGCCGGCGGCAACGTTGCGTGAAAGGCAGAGTCGAAGATCGCGACTTGTTCGATGGCGCCGAAATGCTGTTCGACCGCTGCGATGCCTGCCAGCGTCGTAGGATTGTGCTCGGGCGCGAGCGGAATCGCCGCGCGGATTTCTGCTTTTACATCCGGCGTCAGCAGGGTGCTCTTGCACGACAGCGTGCCGCAGTGCACCACGCGGTGAACCGCGATCTCAATCGCATGGAGCGGTTGCGGGTTCCCCGCGCCTGCTCCGAAGAA
>DATGHT010000018.1:0-2673 GCA_035307865.1 Candidatus Eremiobacteraceae bacterium
GTACGACGCGCGCTATTTGACCGACTACGTGTTTGTGCAGCAACCCGGCTGTCCGTGCGCGGACGGATTGGTCGCGGTCGATTTCTCCAGCCCGATCCGCGATAGCCAGCATGGCCAAGGAACGATGTGGATCGATCCCGCGACGGCACGGGTGCAACGGCTCACGTATGTTCCCAATGCACTGCCGCCGCATGCGACGTCGGGGAGCGTGACCGAGACCAGCAGCGAGCCGCTGCCGCATCTTTGGTACGTCACGCGCATCGAGCAACATTACAGCGGGCACGCATTTCTGTTCAAGGGCGAGGGCAGTTTCTTGGGAGTGTTCGATCACTTCCGCCGCTTTTCGAATACGAACGACGGCGAAGTGGCGCTGCAGAACAACTCCCTATAGGTTGCACGTACAACTAAAGAAGAATCAGCGACCCGTGGAACCGGCCTAGCGCCGCTACAACCCTCCGCAAACGCAGGGACGCTCCTTAAACGGCAGCCTCGAAATAGCGCCGCGCTTGAGCCAGAACCGCCTCTGCTTCTTCGGGATGGTTCTTGCGCAACCAGAGAATCGTTGCCTCACCCGCCGGCAGCACGGGCCGCGACGAAGGCAGCGCAAACGCCGCCTGCGATTTCGATGCGCATACTATCGGGTCGAGCAGCTCGTTCATCGCGCGGTCGAGCGCGCTTTCGAGACGCCCATTGGAGGTCGTCGAAAGCAGGTGGGTGTGGGCACCCAACAACTCGCCCATCATGCTGATCTCGAACTGCTTGTCGAACACGTCGATCGGATAAGAGCAGAAGAGTTGAAAGTCGACCGCGGAACGCAGCAGCTTGTTCCAGAGTTGTTCGAGCCGGATGGCCCCAGGAAATTGACGGGTCTGCCAAAGCACGCCCACCATTTCACCATATGCATGCAGTGGTAGATCCGAGTTGCGATGCAGCGTTTCCCGAACGATGCTGCCAACCACGTGCTCGAAGCGGGCGGCATCGGGATAGCCGTCGAGGAGGATGCGATCGAGGGTGGCTTGGGCATCGAGCGCGAGGATCCGTCGCTCGTGAAGAGCACGGCCGACGTTGAAACCGCGGCGTGCAAGCTGCGTGAGGAAAGCGAGTTTGTGTTCGTCGGTAGCGATGAGTATGGCCGATCCACCGCGCTTGAGACTTTGCCACAGAAATTCTGCAGCATTGTGCTCTAGCGTCGAGCTGTCGCGGCCATGCAGCTGAAAGAAATGGCTGCAGCCCTCGGGCTCCTCTAAAAACTCTGGCGCGAACATTAACTTCCTCATTGGATACCGTTGGGGGTTCGGCCTAGTCGTGCCCCGGAAGGGCGCGCCACAAACGCTCGTCGCCGCCTCTGGTGCGACAAACAGGTCACTCGCCGGGCGACACGGTACTGTAGCCCCCAACTCTCCGCTATCGTAAGACAGGGTCCATGAAATCACTTCTCACCAGCGCGGTGGTGGTCGTGGCCATCGTGTCAGCTTCCTGCAGCCGCCCGGCCGCCCAACAAGGGCAGGGCGGTTTCGCAGTGCCCGTGTCGGCCGCGCCCATCGTCCGGGGCGACATCACCACTACTTTCAAAGTCACGGGCTCGGTCACACCCTTGCAGCAAGCGGCGCTTTCCTCGGTCATCTCGGGCGACGTGCTATCCGTCGGACCACAGATCGGGCAGCGCGTTCGCGCAGGTCAGCTCGTGGTCAAGATCGATGACAGCACGCTGCGCGCGCAGTTGCAGCAGAACCAGGCCGCATTGCAGGCCGCCCAAGCGAAGCTGGCGTCGACCCTAGCGAGCTCGAGCGGCAACCTCAGCTCGACGAATGCCAGCTTGCAATCGGCACGCATCGCCGATCAAACCGCGCAGCTCAACCTGCGGCGCAACCTCGACCTCTTCAGACAGGGCTATGTGTCGCAGTCGGCGCTCGATCAAGCACGCCAGGAAGCAGCCTCGGCCGACGCTGCGCTGCGGGCGGCAGAGGTTGCGGCACAAAATGCGGGTCTTAACCCATCCGGGCAATCGGCCGCGGCCGCGGACGTGCGCAACGCGGAAGCCGCCGTTGCGCAAGCGCGCGCGAGCGTGGACTTTGTGGCAGCGCAAATCGCCCAGACGAATGTTACCGCTCCTTTCAGCGGCGTCGTGACCGCGCGGCATGTCGACCCGGGCGCGCTCGCAGCGCCGGGAACGAGTTTGCTGGATGTTGCTCAGCTCGATCACGTTTTCGTCGATGTCGGCATACCGAATGGCTCGCTCAGCTACGTGCATGTGGGCATGCCGGTCTCGGTGAGCATCGGCAGCACGCAGACCCGCGTCTGGCACGGTACCGTTCAATACTTAAGTCGCTCGTCGGTGCCGGGGACGCTGACCTACCAAGCGCGCATTCCGATCGCGAATTCCGATCTCGGGCTGCACGGCGGTGAAGTCGCCACCGTGAGCCTTCCGCAGGCGCACAAATCCGGCGTGCTGCTCGTGCCGCCCAGCGCGGTCTTCCAAACGGATGCGGGCTACGCGATGTTCATCATCGATAGCGGCAAAGCGAAATCGGTGCCGGTGGAAGTCGGGCTTGCCAACGATCAGCAGGTGGAGGTAAGCGGGCCGGGTCTGAAACCGGGCGTGCAAGCGATTCTCAATCATGCGGCCACCCTGCAACCGGGCATGCCGGTGCAAGCGCTGCCGCCTCAGAGCCA
>DATGHT010000019.1:0-2279 GCA_035307865.1 Candidatus Eremiobacteraceae bacterium
TTTCGCTATGAAGGTTCAGCCTACCCGAATCCGCTGATCTTACGCTAGCGCTTTTTTGCGATAGCCTTTTTCAAGCCCGGGGCGCTGCCGGCTGCGATGCCGGTCGGCTCGAAGCCCGCGGCCGTGAGCATGCTCCGCACCTCATCTTCGGTATAGTATTGCGTGCAGCGCGCGAACTCACGCATCTTGCCGTCGGAGGGAACGACGTACGAGCGCGCCACTTGCGCTTTGGCGTCGGAATCGTAAAGCCGCTCGTCGAGTTGCAAGTGCGTGCCATCGATGAAGAGCGACGTTTCCGCTTGCACGAAGCGCCACGTTCTCAAGTCGGCCGGGCTCGCGGCTGCGGCGTCGAAGAACTCGGCCACGAAGATGCCGCCGGGAACCAGCGCTCGCTCGACGCGCGCCAGGAGATCCTTGGCGTCGGCAGGGCTAAAATCGGACAATCCGCCGCAGGTGATGTACGCCCCGTCGTATGCGTCCTCGAACGAGATGCTGCGCACGTCGACTTGGCGATAGTCAACGTTGAGACCCAAGTTGCGAGAGGTCTCGCGTGCCAGTGAAATCGGACCGGGGCCGATGTCGATACCCGTCATCTTGCAGCCGCGCAGCGCCATCGCAATGGCATGCCGGCCATTGCCCGCGCTCAGATCGAGCACGCGCGCCTTGGGACGCGCATTGAGCAGCGTGATGAGCTCGTCGACTTCTTCACCCGTCTCTTTCATGTTGTAGAGCTCTTGGTAGTTTGCGCGCCGCACGTAACGTGCTGAAAATTCTTCGTCGCTCCAGGGGTAGGTCGTAACGTCAACCCAAGGCTTGGGCCGCTCCTTGCGGTCGGCGGCGGCCTTGATCAACTCTTCTAAAGGGCTCACCATCGGCGGTGCGATGGGCGGAATGGTTTTGACCTCAACGGCCATGTGTTTGGCTCCCTACAACAAGAAAATAGCGGTCTGCCGGACATTTCACGAGCACGGCGGGCTTATATTTCTCATCGGCCCCGCGGCGCGGCTTGTTGAGCCGGAGGCTTGCAAAGTCAGGCGCCAACGTGTGAGCGCGGTTACGTTAGCAGCCCCCTTGCGAGCGCGTAGGCACTGCAGGCTCCGACTAGCGTCGCTGCGGCGTTGACGCCGTTGTTATCGAGCAGTGGCCAGCCCTGGACTAACCGGCCGGCGGCGCAGCCGCAATCATGCACGCGCTGCTCGCTCTCTTTTTCACAGGTCTCGCAATACCACACGGCTTGCAGCGTTGCACCAAGCAGCGAGTCGAAAAGACTGCCGATCAGTCCGCACGCCGCGCCGATCGCAACCCAGGCGAGCAGTTGCTTTTCATCGCCGAGCGCCGCCGCGAAGCCGATAGCGGCACCACCCGCCGGCGCGGCGAGGATGCCCGGCAGCGTGACGCCGCCCGATCTGCCGGCCGCAACCAGCTGCCACGACAAGAGCGAGCGGGGCGTGCGGCCGCTGAGACCGCCAAGCTCCGTTGACCACGTATCGCCCGCGGCCGCCGCGACCGCGCCGATCGCTGCGGCGAAGAGCGCGCTGGATGCGCGTACGGCATGGGCATGCGCGAACGCACTCGCGGCTGCGCACGCGACCGCTACCCCGCCGTTCGCAAGCACCTGCATCGCATCTCGCGAGCTCCCTTGAGTCGGCCGGGCAACTCGCCCCAGCCGGATCTCGCTGAGGCGGCTGAGCAGACTGCCGCTGATAAAAAATGCGACCAGCGCTGCTGCCAGAGGCAAGTTGCCAAATCCATACGCAAGCGACCCAATCACGACGGTCGCAAACGCGCCAGACGGGGCGAGCGCTCGACTGAGAAAGCCCAAAAGGCCGAAGCAGGCTGCGACGGCAAGACCGAGCATCCAATGGAGTACCGGGCTCACGCTTACGATTGCGACGCCGAATAGTACGCGCACAGCGCATCCACGAGCGATTCGACCGTCGCGTGTGGCGGCACCAGTTCGACGTGCACCCCCTGCTCGCGCGCTTCCAGTTCGGTGATGCCGCCGATGCAGGCAACCAGCTTGCCGCGCAAATGGAGTGGGGCGTGCGTCTTCCCGCCGAGACCTGCGACGAGCGACCGCACCGCACTGGCGGACGCCAGCGTGACGACGTCGCAGTCTTTGACGCGCAGCGAGAGATCTTCCGGCGCTATCGCAACCGTGCTATAGGCGGCGATCGTGGTCACGCGCATTCCCCCTGCGCGCAGGCGGGCGGCCAACGCCGGCCTCGCATCCGCCGCCTGGATCACGAGCACGCTGCTTCCCGGCGCAGCCCGGTGCA
>DATGHT010000020.1:0-2292 GCA_035307865.1 Candidatus Eremiobacteraceae bacterium
CGGATCGAAAACTATTTGGGTTTCCCATTCGGAGTCTCCGGTGACGAACTGGCCAACCGCGCATTCGGACAAGCCAAACGCTTGGGCGCGGAGATTGTCGTTACGCGTGCGGTCAAAGCGATCGACGCCGCTTCGCATACGGTCACACTCGACCATGATGACGTCTTGCACGCGCGCACGATGATCATAGCCACTGGTGTTACGTGGCGGCGCCTGGCGCTCGATTCGGCTACGCCGCTAATCGGACGCGGAGTCTATTACGGTGCGGCGCGCAGCGAAGCCAGAACGATCCAAGGCAAGGACGTGCACGTGGTGGGAGGCGGAAACTCTGCCGGACAGGCTGTGCTCTCGTTTGCAGAACACGCTCGCTCGGTGACGCTGCTCGTTCGAGGCGACTCGCTCGAGAAAAGCATGTCCTACTATCTGATCGAGCAACTGAAGAACAAGAAAAACGTGCACATTCGCCTGCGCTCCGAAGTTGCGCGCGTGTACGGCGAGCTGCGCATCGAGGCGATCGATGTGCTCGATCGCGATACGGCAAAGATCTCGCGCTGCGAAACGGCCGCGCTGTTTGTGATGATCGGGGCCGACGCGGAGACGGCGTGGCTCCCCGAAGTGATCGCGCGCGATGAGGACGGCTACGTTTTGACCGGCTCGGACGTGTTAAGAACGGGGCGCTGGCACGAAGAGCGCGATCCGTATTTGCTGGAGACGTCGGTTCCGGGAATCTTTGCGGCCGGTGACGTGCGTGCAGGGTCGGTCAAACGCGTGGCGGCCAGCGTCGGCGAGGGCAGCATGGCGATCGCGTTCGTGCATCAGTACCTGGCGTAGACCGAGCTTCGAGGAGGAGCGATGCAAGGATGGCGTGAGCGCTTCGGCCGCCCGCTGCGGCTGGCGCTGATCGGCGGCGGCCCGGGGTCCTGGATCGGCCGCATGCATCGCACCGCGGCCGAGCTCGACGGCTACTGGCGCGTCGTCGCGGGCGCGTTCTCGAGCGACGCCGAACGTTCGCGCGCCGCGGGCGCGGAAATGGGCTTCGACCCGGCGCGCAGCTACGGGAGCTTGGCCGAGCTGATCGACCGGGAAAAGACGCGCGCCGATAGCATCGACGCGGTGGCGATCATGACTCCCAACGATACTCACTATCCGCTCGCCGCCGCCGCCCTTGACGCCGGCTTCGATGTCATGTGCGACAAGCCGGTCACGCATGATTTCGCGCAGGCCTGCGATCTGATTGCGCGCACCCGGAAGCAAGGGCGCCTGTTCGCCATCGCGCATGGCTACTCGGCGTATCCGATGACCCGTTATGCGCGCGAGCTCGTCCGCGACGGAGTGCTCGGCGCGCTGCGGCTGGTGCAGGTCGAGTACATTCAGAGCGGGCTCGCCGTGCGCCTCGAGGACGCTCCGCAAAACAACCGCCTGCGTTGGCTGCTCAATCCCCAGCGCAGCGGACTTGCCCTGGTGATGAGCGCCATCGGCTGCCACGCCCAGCATCTGGCGTGCTTTGCCGCCGGACGAAACGCGACCCGGCTGTGCGCCGACGTGGGGGCGCTCATGCCCGGGCGCACGGTGATCGATTACGTTTCGGCACTGTTCGAGCTGGAAAGAGGGGGCCGCGGCACATTCACGGTGACGCAGGCCGCCGCCGGCGGCGAGAATGACATCCGCCTTCGTGTCTACGGCGAAAAGGGCATGCTCGACTGGTCGCACCGCGAGCTGAGCTACCTCAAACTTGCGCTGCAAGGCGAACCGGTGCGCGTGCTGGGTCGCGGCGACCCATGGTTGCCCGCGAGCGTCCTCGCGGCCGGCCGCACGCCTCGCGGCCACCCCGAGGGCCTGCGCGAAGCGTTCGCCAACCTTTACGCGGAACTGGCGCAGGAGCGCATGGCGCTCGCGCTCGGGGAGCCAGCGCCCGAGTTTCCATACCCGCGTATCGAAGCGGGCGCTCATACCATGGCGTTCATCGAGGCCTGCGTGGCGTCGCAGCAAGCCGGGCGCTGGACCAACGTCGCGACGCTGCCCGCGCCGTAAACACATTGTTCCTCAGGTCAGCCCTTGACTTGTAATATCTTAAGATATATCTTGCAACTGTCAAAACGCAACCACTTGAGGAGCTGCAGATGCATTATTACTACTGTCGCGACCGAGGTGATTATTGCGGCGGACGACACGCCCGCCGCCGCGGCTTCAGCGGGATGTTCGGGGGCGTGGTTGGGGGGCGCGGCTTTGGTTGGCACGGCTTCCGAGCCGGGCGCAAGCTTGGCAGCGACGACCTGCAGCTGCTCGTCCTGG
>DATGHT010000021.1:0-2539 GCA_035307865.1 Candidatus Eremiobacteraceae bacterium
TCGGCACGCGAGATTGGAACGTATGACAAGAAGCCCGAGATGCGCGCCCCCGAAATCACGGACAAGGCGGTCGAAGCGATTCGGTCAGGCCGCTATCCACTAATCGTGATGAACTACGCCAACCCGGACATGGTCGGGCACACGGGCAAATGGACGGCGATCATCGCGGCGCTCGATGTGGTGGACGAGTGTTTGGGCCGCTTGGAAAAGGCGGCGCTCGAGTCGGATTCGATCTTATTGATCACAGCCGACCATGGCAACGCCGAGGAGAAAATCGATCTCGCGACGGGCAAAGAGCTCACTGCCCACACCTGCAATCCGGTGCCGTTTATTGCGCTGAGCGCCGAACCGAAGCTGAAACTGGCCGCTGGCGGTAAGCTGGCGGACGTCGCACCTTCTATTTGTCAGCTGCTCGAGCTGCCGCCACCGGCTGTCATGACCGGCCACAGTTTGCTGGCGCAAAGCGCAGACGTGACCGGCTAGCCAGAGCCGTCGTTCACAACTTGATCACAATTTCGTAGCGCAGCTGTCCAACCCGCAGCCGTACGGTAAGCCTCCAGTTTGCTGGAGGCCTTACCGTCATGGACGCTCCCGATTCCCTCAGCAGTGCCGCCGCGGGCATGCGCGTACAACAAAATCACTTGGCGGCGATCGCAGAAAATCTGGCTAACGCCAATACTCCTGGGTTCCATGCTCGCTCACACGCCGCAGCCGGCTTTGAAGACGGCTTGCGTGATAGCACGAGCACCAGTGCCGCCGAGGGATCCGTGCGGCGGACAGACGTCGATACCGACCTGGCCTTGATCGGGCCGGGATATTTTTGCGTCGCCACGCCCGACGGCGTGCGCTATACGCGCGATGGACGCATGGCGCGTGACCCGAGCGGTGTGCTCACCGATAGCCATGGCCACCGGGTCTTAGGCTCGCTCGGCCCGGCTCATTTTCCGCCATCAGCACGTATCGCGTCTGACGGCCGAATAATGGTCGGCCAAAAGGTTATCGACCGCCTGCGCATCGCCGACGTTGAAAGTCCCATCGCTGCTAACAGCGGTTATTTTAGCGCACCAACTGCCCGCGTGGCTCGCGCCTCCGCGCGCGTGCAGCAAGGCTACCTCGAAGATTCGAGCGTCAATGCTATCGCTGAGATGACTGCGTTGGTGGCGACCCAGCGCGCCTTTGAGGCCAATCAAAAGTCCGTGCAACGGGTTGACGAGACCTTGAAGCGCGCCGCCAACGAAATCTCGCGGGTGCGCTCATGAACCGCACGCTCGCCGTTGCCGCTGCCGGCATGGCGACCCAACAAGTCACCCTCGACGCAATTACTGCAAACCTCGCCAACGTCGATGTCCCTGGCTTTCGCGCGAGCCGGGCAGAATTTTCGCTGTTCTTGGACGCCGACGGGCGGGCAATCGCACCCCAGCAGTCGAGCCAGCGGTTATTCAGCCAAGGCCGGCTCGACTTCACTGATAATCCCAATGACTTGGCGATCCAAGGCGATGGTTTCTTCGCCGTACGCAACGCGCGCGGAGCCGTGGGTTACACGCGTGCCGGGAATTTCTCCGGTGACGAGTGGGGCTATCTGCGGCTGCCGAACGGCGCTCGGCTTGAGGGGGTCAAGCTGCCGAGCGGTTCGACTTCGTTTGAAGTCGACGAGCGCGGTCAGGTTCGCGCGCGCGTTGCCGGACGCGCAGCCAGCGTGGTAGCGGGCCACATCCGGCTGGCCAACTTCCCCGACAGCGCCGGACTGCGCCTGGACACTGACGGCCTATTCTATTCTAACGCTCGCTCGGGCCCGGCTGCACTCAGCACGCCGGATGGCACGTCGAATCGCCTCAAACAGCGCGTGCTGGAGCGCGCCAACGTCAGCGTGGTCGCCGCCATGATGGCCGTCCTCGCTGCACAACGCGCCTATGAAGCCAACGCCAAAGCTGTTCAAGCGGCTGACGAGATGTTGCGCCTTGCGAACAATTTGGAGCGCAGCTGATGACCGGCCCATCGCTGCTCGATGTCTGCAAGCAATTTGAGGCGCTCCTGTTGCGCTCGTTGTGGCCACTGCCAGACAGCACCGCAGTACCATTAATGGAAGGCAGCGACGACGCCAGCGGCGCGCTTTTTCGCGAAGCCTTTGGCCTGGCGCTCGAGTCAGCCGGCGGCTTCGGAGCCGCCCGCCAGCTCGCGCATCATCTGGCGAGAGCTCCAGGATGATCGCGCCACTGCCCAACGTGCTTGAACAAGTTGCCAGCGATTTTGTCGCCAGCCGCAGCACCCACGATCGCGAGCGCTTGTGCGAGGCCGCACTGCCGCTCGTGCGCCGCTTGGCGGCAAACGTGCTACGGCGCCTGCCGGCGCACTTCACGACTGACGATCTGATCGGTGACGGCTGCGTGGGTCTATTGCGAGCGATCGACCGCTATAACCCAGTTCACGGGATCTCATTTGAAGTCTGGGCTTCACGCATCGTGCGCGGTGCAATGCTCAATGGCTTGCGGCGCATGGACATCATCCCGGAGCGGGTGCGCCGTGATGCGCGCAACCTAGA
>DATGHT010000022.1:0-7739 GCA_035307865.1 Candidatus Eremiobacteraceae bacterium
AGTCATGACCGATGCTGTGCGCGCACGCGATCACAATCATCTCAACTTTGGCATCCGCTGGGTCGGACGTCCGCCGGACCCCATACTGCGAGCTAGCGATGTTTTTGACGCCTTTACTGTCAATATGTATTCGATCGCGCCTTCGCAGCAATTTTTGGAGCTCATCGATGCACTTGTCGGCAAACCGGTTCTCATCGGCGAGTTTCATTTCGGGGCGAGCGGCCGCGGCCTCGGCGGGTCGCTCGTCGAGGTCCGGGACCAAGAGCAGCGCGGCGTCGCGTATCGATATTACCTCGAGCACGCAGCGGCGCATCCTTCCATCATCGGAGCCCACTATTTCCAATTCAAGGATCAGCCGGTGACCGGCCGGTTTGACGGGGAGAATTTCAACATCGGGTTTGTGGACGTGCTCGATCGCCCATACGACCCACTCGTAGCTGCTGCGCAAAGGGCGCACGCCCGCATGTACGCGATCCACGAAGGAACAGCGCAACCGATTAGCGTTGCGCCGGAGCGACCCCCGGCCTAGTGGCATGCCCCGAGGGTCCCTAGTGACGTTGCGAGCCGGCCGGCAAACGTTATGGTTATGGAAGTAGCCAAGCCGCTGCGACTCCACGGCTGCTGGCTGTTGTGTTTGCCATGACGGAACGTAGTGCTCCGGCAATCGTCGTCGACCGCGTTACCAAGTCGTTTCCGGAATCATACAAGCTTTCGGCGTGGATCAAACATCACGGGCCGCCGCCACGCCGCGTCGCACTGTCCGACGTTTCGCTCCGCATCGAACGAAAGGAATTGTTCGGTCTTTTAGGCTTGAATGGCGCGGGCAAGACCACCCTCCTCAAGGTGCTTTGCACGCTCGCGCTTCCTGACGACGGCAGCGTCCAAGTCGACGGTATCGACGTCGAAAGAAACTCCCTTGAGGCGCGCCGCCGCATCGGCTACTGCAGCGGAGACGATCGCAGTTTTTATTGGCGTCTCAGCGGCCGCGAGAATATGGAATTGTTCGGCACGCTGGCGGGGTTCAAGGGACCTCGCCTCGCAAAGCGTATCGACGAAGTCATTCGCGAAGTCGATCTCAGCGACGATCTCGACCGTCGCTACGTCACCTACTCCTCCGGAATGCGCCAGCGCTTGGGGGTAGCTCGCGCCTTGCTGCACGACCCACCGGTGCTGCTGTTCGATGAACCGACTCGGGCCGTGGACGCCAAGCACGCGGAAAACATTCGGGATTTTCTGCGCCAGCTCGTCGACCGCAGCGGTAAGACTGTCGTGCTGGCGACCAATCTCGTCGAGGAAGCGTGGGGCATCTGCGACCGAGTCGCCATCATTCGGCGTGGCCGCATCGTGACCGTGCAGTCGCCACAGGTCCTAAGCGCCCAGTCGGTCGAGAAGCGGGTTTTCTGTGTGCTCGTCGATAGCGTCAGCGAGGATTTTTTGGCGCGCATGCGGACCCTGCAGGGATTCTTGCAGCTGTCGACGCGTCCCAACGGCGAGGGCGTGTGGGTCAACGTCGAAATGGCCACCTCAACCGCAACGCTCAATCAGCTCTTTCAAGCTTTGAACTACGACGGGGTCTCGATTCGGTCGTTCAAGGTCGAGCTGCCGCGGCCGTTCGACATCTTCGTGAAGTGGGCGAGCACCGATGCTGAGTAAAGTGTGGCAACTGTTCCTGCGCGACGCGCGTACCGCGCTTTCCTATCCGATGAGCTTTTGGCCGCAGTGGATCGCGATCCCGTTGGGGGTGACCGGCGTGTGGTTCATCTCCAAGCTGATCCCGCCGTCGCATCATTTCGGTGTTGGCGGACAGACCGGCACGTACTTCTCGTACGTCGTGCTCAACGTCGCGTTCCTCGGATTTCAAAGCACCGCAGTCAGCGCCTATCAAAACGCAGTGCGCGGCACGCAGTCGACCGGCGTACTCGAAGCACTGCTCGTCACGCCGACGGACTTACCCCTGCTCGTGGTCGCTTGCAGCCTGTGGGCCTTCGCGCTGACCGCGGTGCGCGTCGTCGTGTACTTGCTGAGCGCAATGCTCATCTTTCACCTTGATTTGAGCCATGCGAACTCGGTCGCCATTCTGCTCTCGCTGGCGCTCATCGTCACCTGCATGTCGTCGTTTGGAATCTTCAGCGCGGCCTCGGTGATGACGTTCAAACAACCCAGCCCGACCGGGCTCGTGTTCGGCAGCGCCTCGCAGCTGCTGGGTGGGGTCTTCTTTCCGATCTCCCTGTTGCCGCTCTGGCTACAGCATGTCTCCCAAGTCTTGCCGATCACCCACGGGCTGGGTGCGATCCGCGCGGCCGCACACGGGGCGACACTCGGACAGATGGGACCCGACCTCGTCTGGCTTGCTTGCGCATCACTCCTGCTGCTGCCGCTCGCGCTGTTCGCTTTCCACCGTTCCGTCATCCGCGCCAAGTACGACGGCACGCTCGGACAGTACTGATCGATAGACCCCCAATGTCGTTGCGGCGATCTGTTTCCACGGCCAGTGCGAGACCTTCGAATAGTTGTGTGCTCCCATCTCCGCAAGGCGGCTACGCTGCGCGCTGACCCGTTGCAGCGTAGCTTTGAGATCGAGTTGGGAATCGGCTTCGTATAAGAATGCTCCCTCGTCATCCAGGACCTCGGGAATGCACCCTTTTCGCGGGGCCACGCAGGCCTTCCCGAACGACATCGCCAGGATGACGGCGCCGGAAGTCAATATCTCCTGATACGCGAACACGGCTGCGTCGCAGGCTTGCATGAACAATTGCACGTCGCTGCTCGCTATGAATTTCGGAACAAAGGTGACGTTGGCATGACCCGCGATGCGCTCGCGAACCGTGCGCGCCGTCGATTCATCGAAGGGCTTACCGGCGATGATGAGGTGCGCGTCGTTCTCCGGTAGTTCGAAGAACGCACCGAGCAAATCTTGAAATCCCTTGTAGGGACGGATCAAGCCGAAGCAGAGCAGTGCCAAGACGCCGGGCGCGATACCGAAATGCCGCCGTGCCGTGTCGCGATCGATACTGTTGGGATACGCCTGGATGAAGTGTCCGTGCGGCATGCTCACGATCTTCTGCAACTTTCGAACACGAAATCTGCTGGCCACAGCTCGCGTCGCCGCAGCACAATGCGTCACGATCGCATCCGCTAAGGCTGCGACGGCGGTCGTGAACACCCGCTCGAAACCGGGATAGCGCTCCCAGTGTGTTTTCAAGTCGTGCGCCGTCCACACGATTTTTGTACCGCACAATTTCAGGTACGCCAGTTGTGCCAAACTGAGGAAGCTCTTGACGATTGTCTTGGGCAGCGTGCTTGCCAGATAAAACGGTGCGATCTCTTGCAAGTGCACGATATGCACGTGACCGCCTTGGCGGACGCGCGCCGCGAACCAGAGACAGCGGTCGGGGATTTGGACGTCAACGCCGAACGCGCGCAGCTCGTCCGCGAGCAGTTCCAGATAGGGATTGTATGGCCAGCGAAAGAGGAGGGCGCAGCGCAAACGCGCCGAGCTAGACATACTCGCCGCCGCGTAGGACGGAACCCGGCTCCACGATCGGACGCGCTACAACTGCGTTCTCGATTGCTGCATCGCGCTCGACGTGGACGCCCTGCCACAGGATCGAGGAAGCGACGATGCTGCCCTCATCGATTTGACAGTCATCGCCGATGCAGGCAGGACCGATGCAGCGTGCGCTGCCCGAAATGCGAACATTCTTTCCTGTAAGAACGCCGTCAGCGAGCTGACTGCCTTCACCGTGCCGTAGCCGCACCACGCCGCGCAGAGCGTCAAAGTGCAGGCGCCGGTACGACTGCGCCGACCCTAAGTCGCACCAATATATGTCTTGCTGCATACCGAAGATGCGTGCCCGCGACGCCACCATCGACGGGAATAACTGCGTACCGAAATCGTACGTCTCTCGTTCCGGGATACGCGCAAGGACTTGGGGCTCGAGTATGTAGACGCCGGTACTCCCCCACGCGCTCTTCTCGGTTCCCTTTGCGGGCTTCTCTTGGAATTCTTCGATGCGGCCTTGCGCATCGGTGACCGCGACGCCGCAGCTGCTGGTGTCGCGCGCCGGAGCGAGCACGATCGTCAGTTCAGCGTTACGCTCTTTGTGAAACGCGAGCGCCGCGCTAAGATCCGCGAGCGCGATCGTATCGCAGGCCACCACGACGAAGGTCGCGCTGAAATGGGGCGCGGCCTTCTTCACCGCGCCGGCGCTGCCGCTCAACGTCTGCTCGTGGAGGTACGCAAGCTGCACGCCGAATCGCGATCCATCGCCGCCATAGCTTACGATCGCGTCGGCGAGATAGTGCACGTTCATCATGATATCGCGCGCCGCGTGGTGAGCAAGCCACTCGACGACGTGCGCCATGACCGGCCGGTTGAGAAGCGGTACCAGCGGTTTCGGTACGTTGCGAGTGAGCGGATATAATCGCGTGGACAGTCCGCCCGCGAGGATCATTGCTTGCACGAGTCATGCGCCCGCGTAGGCCCAAAAAAAGGCCGCCCGAGTTGGCGCCTTCAGGTGGACTATGTTTAGTCCGCTAGTCCCTTTATCCTCGGCCGTTCGTGCGATACGCTTCGACGAGTGATCACCCGCAATGACGTCACCGCTACCGGCATTGCACAGCTCGCCATTATCGACGAGTATGTGGCGGGAGTGGCGCATGCGCTGGAGCGCATCTCGCGCCAGCAGATCTCCGACGCCGTCGACGTGCTCTTCGATTGCTGGCAGCACGCAGGCTGCGTGTACATCGTTGGCAACGGAGGCAGTGCCGCCACCGCATCGCATATGATGAACGACTTGATTCGCGGCACGTGGCGGGAAGGCACGGCTTCCGTGCGCGCGATGGCGCTGACCGACAACGTTCCCCTTATGACCGCCATCGGGAACGATACGCAGTACGATCGCATTTTTTCCGACTTGCTCGAAGCGCTTTGGAAACCGCACGATGTCTTGGTCGCCATTTCGACGTCGGGCAACTCACCCAACGTGCTCAATGCGGTTGCAACCGCGCAACGGCGCGCGCTGCGAGTGATCGGCCTATGCGGAAAGAAGGCCAGCCACCTTTCGGTGTTGGCCGACGTCGTCGTCACGGTTCCCGCTGAACTGATCGGCCAACAAGAAGACGGTCACATGGTTGTGAACCACGCGATCGCGCTCGCGCTGCGGCGGCGCATCGAAAGCCACCCTGCCGGTACGAACCCTTAAAGCCTTTCCGGTTTACGAGTACAACGTGAGCCCGCCGTCCGCGAAGACGGTCGACCCGGTCTGATAGCGCGCCTCATCGGAAGCCAGCCAAGCCACCAGCGTGGCGATCTCTTCCGGCTGAGCCAGTCGCCGCAGCGGGATTTTTTCGAGCAGCTGATCGCGTGACTTCGGCTTTTTCCAAACGTCTTCGTTGAGCGTTGTCTGTACGGCGCCAGGCGCGACGGCCATTATCCGCACGCCGTGCTGCGCGGCCTCCAAGGCGGCTGTCTTGGTGAGCATGGCAAGAGCGGCTTTGGAAGCCGCGTAAGCGCTGAACCCTTTCCAGGGCATCACTTCGTGGATTGAGGTGATGTTGATGATCACGCCGCGGCGTCTCGCGATCATGTCGGCGAGAGCCCTTTGCATGCAGTAGAATGCACCGAACAGATTGACTTCCAAGACGCGCAGCCATTCAGAGCGTTTTGCGTTCCACACGAGATTCGCAGCACCGTCGATGCCGGCGTTATTGATGAGCAAATCGAGCCGGCCGTACCGGCTGCGGGTCTCGTCAAACATCCGATCGACGGCATCTGCCTGCGAGACATCCGCTTCGATCGAAAATGCGTCCGAACCGAAAGCGCGGCATGCTTTGACCACGGCAGCCGCGGCCTGCGCATCCGTGATGTGATTGACCGCGACATCGGCGCCATTTGCTGCCAGACTGCGCGCGATCGCGGCCCCGATGCCGCTGTTGCCCCCGGTGACGAGCGCACGCGTGCCATGCAGGCTGCCGCCGGGTGCCTCGTGCTTCACGGCGCCAACCGCGTGCGGTGTTGCAGCATGCTGAAAAAGCCGCGCCAATACCAAAATGTCCAAAAACGGTGATACGTGGCAAACTCTACCTGCTCGGGGGTCGCCATGCGCAGCAGGCGAGCCGCCCGCAGCAGTGGGGGCGCCAGCCCCCTCATGCCGAGAATCGCAGCCAAGACGCACGACTTGCGGAAGTCCCAGCGAGCGACCTCGGGATAGCGCAAATACATGTCGGCGGCGCCTTGTCCGTACGTCCACGCTTGACGCAAGAGGGAGCTGCGATCGCTGCGATTCTTGTGAAACAGCACCGCATCGCGCGCGTAGGTGATCGTGGCCGGGTAGGCGCGCAGCAGGCGAAGCGAAAAGTCGACGTCCTCGGCGGTGGGCATGTCCTCGGCCCAGCCGCCGATAGACATCGCGGCCTCTCGCCGTACCGCCATGTTGAGAGAGGGCGCGAACGGAAACGGTCTACGCTCGATCGCGCGCTCGGAATAGTTCAAACCCGCAGCCGCACAATATCGTTCTTCGGCTGTTTGCGGTTGGAAGACGAGCGTGTTCCCCACGGCGATGACGACGTCAGAATCATCAAAGACGTTGGCGAGGTGCATGAGCCAGCGGCGCGTCGGCAGCGTATCGGCGTCCAGGTACGCGATGATGGAACCACGCGCATGGCGCAACCCGCAATTGCGCGCGGCACCCGCGCCAGGTTTTCTCTCCTGCAAGAAAGTCACCGGAAACGACCGGACTATGTCCGGGGTGCTATCTGTTGAATTATTGTCGACGACGATGAACTCGACATCCCTGTCCGCGATACCGGACTGCGCCAGCAATCCGCTGAGCATGTCGGCGATCGTTGCGGCACCGTTGTAGACGGGCACCACGACGCTGACAGAGTCGGCGCGGCTCATGTCAACGAGCGCTCCAGCGCCGTCAAGCATGCGGCATCGCGAAATGCGTTCTCCCCGATGGAGAACTGCACGCCACGCACGTTACCCGCGAGTTGCGCAACGGCCCGTAGGGAGCGCGCAGCTTCGATCCGATCGGTGGGCACGACGGTTTGGCGCAAAAGCGTGTGAAATATTTCGTCGGGGTCCAGCGGGCGCGAGCTCGCGCTGCCCAAATCGCTTCGGCGCTGCAACAGGACCACGTGGGTTGGAACCGACTCGCGCGCCGTGCTCTCGGGCCAGATAGCGCGAATGGAGACCTTCCGTTTCTCGGTCCACGCCGAATAGGCCGGCAGCGACCACAGATCGCCAACTTCCGGAAACCAGTCGCGCGTGCGTGGGTGCAGGTTCAATGAATGCAGCACGGCGGCGATTCGCGGCAAGCCGTCGACCATACGCAGCAGCAGCTTGTCATCGCCCAGGGTGAGCCAGCCCGCTCGCATGAGCGCGGCGGTCAACGTGCTCTTGCCACCCCCGCTCGGAGCGCATACCACGATGCAGCGACCGGCCTTTGTGAGGGCGCCCGCGTGCAGCGGAATCCAGTCGAGGCCCCGCCAGCCCGTTGTGAGCACGAGGACGAGGAAGTCTTCCAACTCCTCGAGGTCGACAAGCGTGCTGGGCACTTGCAGCTGCCAACGATCGAGGTCAGCGCTTTGCACGAGCGTTGCACTCGCGCCAGAGCTGGACGTTGCGAGCAACCCGCCGGGGATGCGCCGTACCGTCATGCGCGAACAACGCAGATACGAGCTGTCCACCATCGGGGCGCGTTCATCCGTTTCGTGCACCTGCAATTCGATGGCAC
>DATGHT010000023.1:0-5380 GCA_035307865.1 Candidatus Eremiobacteraceae bacterium
ATATGCCGTTGCACGGGCTACCAGCCAATCGTTGAGGCGGTGCTCAGCGCGGCCGAGCAGCTGCGCGCGGAAGGGCGAGCCGGCGAAGCTGCGGGCCGCCCGGCCCGGCTGCGCGCGCGGGCCTAGGAGATCGCATGAGCCACGTCATCGGCACCCGCCAACCGCGTTGGGATGCGCCCGACAAAGTACGAGGGGCTGCGCTCTACACCGCCGACGTGCCGCTAGCCGAAGCGCTTGTCGCCTGTGTCCTGCGGTCGCCGCATGCTATGGCAAGGATCCGCAGGATCGATATCAGCAAAGCGGCCGGTCTGCCGGGCGTGGCGGCGGTCGTCTACAGCGGCAACGTGCCGGGCAAGCCGCTGGACTTCGGCATCAAAGACCAGCAATTGTTCCCCACGACCTACACGCGCTACAAGGGCGAACCGGTTGCGGCCATCGCCGCGGAAACCGAAGAACAGGCTCGTGCGGCAGCGCACGCGATCGAGGTCGACTACGAGCCCATGCCCGCGGTCCACAGCGTCGAGGAAGGTCTCGCCGCCGGCGCGCCGCTCGTGCACCCGGATTGGGAGAGCTATGCCCACTCCCCGAACCGCGTGCGCGACCGCAATCTCTGCGGCTACAACCGTATCAAGCGCGGCGATGTCGCAGGCGCGCTTGCGCGCGCCGACGTGGTCGTCGAATCGTCCTTCGTCTTCTCGCCTGGCATTCCGGGCTACATCGAGCCACGGGCAGCTGCCGCGCGGCGCGAACCAAACGGTGGCCTCACGCTGTGGTGCGGTTCGCAAAATCCCTACGGCAACCGCGAAGAGCTGGCCGAGTTTTTCGGCCTGCCGGTCGACGACGTGCGCTTCATCAACCAATACGTCGGCGGCGCTTTCGGCGGCAAGATTCTCATGGCCGCGGAATGGTACGTGGCCGCGCTCGCATTGCGCTGCAGCCGGCCGGTGCGCATGGTGTGGTCGCGGCACGAAGACGGTTTGAACGTCTTTCCGCGCCACGGCGGCAGCGCCGTTTTTCGATCCGGAGCCGCGCGCGACGGCAGCCTGCTCGCCATGCAGGCGTCATTCGTGTTCGACACCGGCGCGTATATCGGCTACGGTGCCGGCACGGGATTGATCGCGACGATGATCGCGTCGGCGCCCTATCGGATCCCTAACACCGATCTGCAGTCGAGGCTCGTTTACACGAACAAGCAGGTCGCGGGCTCGGTGCGCGCTCCGGGCGGCCCGCAAGCGACCTACGCGAAGGAGATGCACATCGATGAGATCGCGCGCGCTCTGAAAATGGATCCGCTCGAGCTGCGCTTGAAAAATGTTTGGCAGGACGGCGATTCGAGTCCGACCGGACAGAAACTGGGGTCGGTGAGCGCGCGCGAAACGCTCGAGCGCGCCGCGCGAGCGATCGGTTGGGGCAGCGCGCTTGCGCCCGGCCAAGGGCGCGGCTTGAGTTGCTCCTGGTGGTTCTCCGCCTGCGGTCGCTCCGAAGCCAAAGTTTCGGTGACAGCCGGCGGTGCCGTGCACGTGGAATCGGGCAATCCGGAAGTGGGGACCGGCAGCGCCGCAGGCGGCCTGCCCATTTTGGTCGCTGAGACGCTCGGCGTCCGCTTGGACGACATCCAGCTCACGCTCGCCGACACCGCAACCAAGACGTACGATGGCGGCGTCGGCGGCAGCGCGTCGACGTTTTCCGCGGGCCAAGCAGTCGAGGCGGCCGCGCTGGATGCGCGCGAGCAGTTGTTGGCGCGCGCAGAAGATATGCTCGAGGCACGCGCCGAGGATATCGAGCTGCGTGACGGACACGCCGTCGTGCGGGGCGCGCCCGATCACGCAATCGCGTTGCGCGAGTTGGCCGCGGCCGCCGGGGGCACGATCACGGGCACCGGCAACGCGGCAGAAACGAGCGACCCGGAATTCGACGCAGAGCTCGTCGAATCGCACGACTTTCCAAGCTGGATGGCGCCCTCGTTCACCACCACCGCTGCGCAGGTCGAAGTCGATCGCGAAACGGGCCTCGTCAGCGTTGCCAAGCTGGTGACCGCTCAAGACGTCGGCTTTGCGATCAATCCGGCCGGCATCATCGGACAGATCGAAGGCGGCGCTGTTCAGGGGCTAGGCTACGCGCTGACGGAGGAATTGCAGTTCGACGAGCGCGGTATCGTCAACACGGGCTTAGGCGACTACTTGCTGCCCACTGCGGTCGACGCGCCGCCGATCGAATCGATCATCATCGAATCGCCTTCGCAGGAGGGACCGCACGGCATGAAAGGGGTGGGCGAGCCGCCCGTCACCACGCCGGCGGGTGCGATCGGCAATGCGATCCGCGCCGCCGTCGGCGCGGCGCCGCACACCGTACCCATGACGCCCGAACGTGTCTGGCGCGCGCTGCAAGAGCAAAGCGGGGTCGTAGGATCGCGCGTCCGGCAGTTACGGGCCTAAAGCATACTCTTCGCGATCCAGGAAAATGCCTTCGCAGGGCTCACCCGCGCAGCGCGCCGGGCGAAAAGTCGAATGCCGCATGCTGTCGAGCTCGGCGCCGTCGATATCGGCGTTCCCGGATGACAGCAGCACCTTGGCATCTTTGACCGCGCCGCTGGCGGAAATGGTGACGATGATGATCACGACGCCTTCGGCGTGGTTGGCGATCGCACGGCGAGGATAGTCAACTGCGGGCTGGTGCAGCAGGCGGGGAGCGCGGTGCGCGGTGAGCAACGGCGGGCTGCCTGCGTAGCCGAAACGTTGGGCCGCCCACGAATCCAGTGCGAGGATCTTGCTGACGGTGCCGCGATCGAGCTCCAATACGATCCAGTCGTCGCCGTAACGCCAGGCGCTTGTCGTGGCCTCCGGTTCAGGCTGGTGCTGTGCGCCGCTTGCGGCGATCGCTTTCGCGGCGGCGGCTGACGGCATCTCGAGCAACGGCAGCTCGGCCGGCTGCACGAGCGGCGGCAGCTTGCCTTCGACCGCTTCGGGCCGTGACACGAGTATCTGGCGAACGACGAGCTGATCGTCGGTGAGCAGATCGACGTCGATGCCGCGTGCGTCGAACCAGCGCCACTCGTGACCGTCGTCGGTGCTCTGCACGAGCGACGGCGTTCCCAACGCTCGCACGACCGAGAGAACCGGCGTGTCGAGCGTCGCGCCGGCGAGCGAGCCTGTGAACCGCGGCGCGACGAGCAGCGCGACGAGCATGATGAACGTCATCATGAACGCTGCCTAGTTCGCGGCGCCGCTGGGAGGCGCGCCGTTGGAAAGGGTCGCCAGCAGGTCTTGGTCCCGCGCCCAGCGCGGAGGAGTTCCGAAGCCTGTCGCCACCGAGCTTGTCGTGGCGCGCGACAACCCGTAGTGCAGCGCGCGCCGCTCTTCATTCAGATACATGTTCTTGGCACCAAACTTCGCATAGTACCACGCATATTTGGCGGTCTGCGCCGCGCCCCTGGCAACGTTTTCACGAACGATGAGCCCCCAGCTGCGCGAGAAAGCGATGGCGTGGGAAGTATACACGCGCGGAAACCGCTCGTGCGCCACGCCGGCGACGAAGACATGCGGCCAGCGCGCCCCCTTCGCGTCTGCGATCGAGCTGGAAAAGATCGCATCCGCGCTCCGGCGGGCAGGCCGCACGCAAAGCAAGCCGCCCTGAAAATCAGCCGCGACCCGGGCGAGGGATGACCTGGAGCCGGTCTCCTCGAGGGCTACCGCCTCGATCAGCCGCCGCAGATCTTCTGCGAGCCGGGTGCTTTCGTGAGCGGGCGCCGCTTGCCAGCGCTCGTTGAAGCCGCCGGCCGCTGCAATGTATGCGAGCAGGCGCGCGCTCGAAAAACCGCGCGTCGCTTCGCGCCAGCGGGCCAGCTCGCTGCGAAAGCCCTCGAGCAGGGAGCGCTGCGGCTCGCTCAAGAGCGCGTCGGCTGCCCCGAAAAGCACGTTGTTCGCAAGCGTCGTACCGCCCGCTCCGGCATGCGAACTGGGAACGATCTCGTCGACGGGAAGGGCGAGCTGCGCAGCCGCCAACGGATCGCGGCACAGCGTCCAGACGGTCGCATCGCTCAGCGCGAGTAAGGGCGAGGACAGCACGCGCAACAGATGCGCCGCGGCAAACGAGTCTTGCACGAGCGCCGCGAGCGAAAGCAGATCTTCTAGTTCGACTTCGTTTTCGAAGGCGTCGAGCGGCAGCGACACCGGCAAACCGTTGTCGCGCAGCAGCCGCGCATACGTCGCCGCCGTGTCGCTGCCGCGGCATAACAGCGCGACCGCGTCGGGCTTCACGCCCTCCGACAGCAAGCCGCGCAGCTGGCTGGCCAGCCAAGATACTTCTTCTGCCTCGCTTGCCAGCCGCTCGAAATGCTGCGACGGAACGGCCGCCTGCGGTGCCAGTTCGATGTGCTCTCCAGCGGCGGCCAAGCTCAACGCCGAGCGGCGTCCTTCGAAACCATCGACGCGCGCGTCTTCCCAACCAGCGACGAGCAGGCCGCAGCCGCCGGCTTGCTTCAGCACGCTCACGAGCGCGCTCAGGCCGGGCTCGCCGTCGTCCGCATCATCGATGGCGATGCTGCTGTAGCGGCTCATGATCGCCTTTGCACTTGGCTCATCGTGACTCAACCAGCGGATCGCGGCGTCGACGATATCTTCCGGCGAACGGACGTCCGCTTGGGCGGCAGCGACCAAGTACTCGCGGTACAGTTGTGCGAGAATCGCGGCGACGTCGCGTTCGGCCGCGCGCTGCAGCGCCAGCGTCGTCGCAGGCGCGCGGCACGCCTCGCGTCCGCGCTGGCTGGCGCGCTCGCGCACGAGCGGGTCGTGGAGCAAGACGACCGCGCGTTCCACATTCTCACCGTAAAATGCAGCCAGTCCGGCCTCACAGCCGGCTTCGAATTCTTCCGGCCCGATGCGCGCGCGCTGCAACAGCGTGATCAAAGAAGCCGCGCTGTCCAAAAACGCATCGGGGCGGCTGAGGTGCGGCAGATCGAGGTTGAGATAGCGCCGCGCGAACAGCGGCCAGCTCATGTCGAGCAGACCGCGTGCCGCGTGCTGCACGATCGCCCGATTGGCTGCCCGATCACCGACTCGTAGCTGCGGAGAAACGCGTGCCGCCAGGTACGAAGCGCGCATCCAGCGAGCGGCGTGAGCGGAAAGCGTGGCAATGTCACTATTCGCGTCAGCTCCCGCGACCGCTTGCGACTCGAAACTCGCCGCCAAGGACGCGAGCGCACCATGGAACGCCTGCACGCCCGAGGGATGCGAGCAGACGACGAGCGTGCTCCGGCCGGAACTGCGGCCGCTCGCGTAATACGCCGCGAGCGCCGTCGTTTTTCCGGATGCCGGCGGCCCAGTCAGCGCTATGGTCGTGCCGCGAGGCGCCTCCACAACTTTTCGCTGCGCGGCGTTGAGCA
>DATGHT010000024.1:0-4390 GCA_035307865.1 Candidatus Eremiobacteraceae bacterium
GGGCGGCGCGCCGAGGTGCGCTGGATCAAGGATGCGGGCGATCCTGCGCGGCTGTCGGGGACGCAGCTCGCGTTGCTGAGTCAGGCGGCCCGATCGGTCCGCGCCGGCGGACGGCTGCTCTATGCGGTCTGCTCTACCGCCCGGGAAGAAAACGAAGATGTCGTCAACGCATTTCTGGCGCGCACGAAGGGTTGGCGCAGCACGCGGCTTGCGCTGCACGCGCCCAAGGGAACGGTGCTGCGGCTCGGCGACTACGCGCTGACCATTCCCGGGATCGCGGGTGCGGACGGATTCTTCTACGCGTTGTTGGAGCGCGCGCAGGGCGCCGGATTGCAGGCGCAGCACGAATCGCCGGTGTAACGCAAGCGTTGATGGACGTCACGGTGATCCGCTGGGAAACGCTCGCCATCGTGATTGCCATGATATTGCTGGCCGTATGGGCGTTCGCATCCGGGCCCGCGGAGCAGGCGCCGGCTCCCGCCGCGAGCGGACCTGGGCACGCGCTGCGCGTCGAGGTACGTAGGCCGGGAATGCCGCCGGAAGTCCTCATCGTGCCCGACGGCGGTCTCATTGGCCGCAGCCGTGCGTGCCATATCATCTTGGATGACGAAACCGTGAGCAAGCAGCACGCTCGCTTGACGCTTGAGGACGGGCGGCCGTGCGTCGAGGACTTGCAGTCGACCAACGGTACGTCGCTCAACGGCAAGCGAATCGAGCACAAATCACCCTTGCGCCGTGGTGACAGGATTGGCTTGGGAACCAATTTAATTGTTTTGGTCGGCGTTACGCCGCCCGCACTCAGCCGTCAGCAATTGTGAGGTTCGCGTCTCGATGGAGGTCGCGGTTACCACCGACGTTGGTCTCGTCCAGCGGCACAACGAAGACGCCTGGTGCGCCGAGCAGTTGCACCGCAACGTCACCCTTCTGGCCGTCGCTGACGGCTTCGGACGTCCCCAGGGCAGTACTGCCTCCGCACTCATCTTAGATGCGGTGCGCGAAGTCGTGCGCCGCGATCTCAAACGTGCGGTTCCACCGCGCAGCCTGACGGCCAGCGACGTCCGCCAACTGCTCATCCGCGCTTTTTGTCACGCCAACGAGCGCCTGCTGCACCTCAGCGGCGGTGGCCCGGACCACGTCGCAGCTGCGTCCACGTGCACTGCGATTCTCATCGTCAGCAGCGAAGCGTTTATCGCGCACGTCGGCGATTCGCGCGCGTACCTGATCCGCCGCGGCGAGCTCGTGCAGCTCACCACGGATGAATCCATCCTGCCGGAGCTCGTCACGAGCCGCAGCGGGATGCCGCGCGGTGCGCGGCACAAAGCACCCCGCCCGCTCCTGACCCGGGCGCTCGGATTGGACGCGGAGAGCATTGCCCCCAAGGTGACGCACCATACGCTCCACCCTCACGACGCGCTGCTCTTTTGCACTGATGGCGCGTACCGCGCGCTCTCGTTGAATGATTTACAGGCGGCGGCCAACGTGCGGGACCAGCGCGCGGAGTGGGTGACCGACAAAATCGTTTCCCTCTCGCGTTCGTGCGGCAGCATCGACAATGCGACGGTCATGCTCGTTCGCGAGGCGCCCGAACACGGTGCGCAGTCGGAATCAAAAGCAGACTCGCCACGGCGCGCGCCTCGTTCGTTAACCGTAGGGTTCGCGGCCATCGTCACGGCGGCCACGCTGGCAATGTCGCTCATGTGGACCGCGGACACGAGATTCTATCTGGGCAGTGATGCCGCGGGCCAGGTGACGCTCTACTCGGGCTCACCCGTGAGCGTGCTGGGGATTCCGCTGCACGTCGCGCGCAACACGTATAACCTCACAAGCCTGAACTTGCCTATCGAGATCCGGCAACAGTTAAACGAAGGGCTGGGTGTCGCTTCGCCTGCCGCTGCGGCGGCACTTATCTCGCAATGGCAACGGAAAGCGCCGCGCTAACCGGCGTTCGGTCCCGCTTCCGCGTTTCAATCCCGTTACTCATCGTCCTGGCAGCGAGCGCGTTGGCGCTGACGCTCTTGCTCCCGCTGAACGGGCCGTTTCCTTGGTGGTTGCTGGTCTTGCTCGCGTTGGGCTTTCTCGCGTGGCAGTCGAGCGTACCGTTCTCGGCCGAAACCGACCAAGCGCTCATCCCGATCGTCGCCGCACTGTGCTGCATCGGCATCCTGACTATTACCCGCTTGGACCCCTACCTGGGCGTGCACCAGGTCATCTCGATGCTCGTCGGGCTGGCGATCGTGGTGCTCGGACAGCGCTTCTTGCTGCAGTATCAAAAACTGAGCGGCGTCACCTATCTTTGGGTCATCGTCTCGTTGGCGCTCTTCGTGCTGCTTCGTTTTTTCGGCAGCGAAGTCAACGGTGCGCGGCTGTGGTTCAAGATCGGTTCGCTGACCGCGCAGCCGGTGGAAGCCATCAAGCTCTTCATGGTGTTCTTCATGGCTGCATATCTGGCAAAAAACGGCGCGGCATTGAGCGCGCTGCGAGGATCGGCGCTGCTTGCCAACCTGCGATTGCTGTGGCCCTTGATTTTGGTCTGGGGCATGTCTATCGCGAGTCTGGTGCTGCAGCGCGACATCGGCATGGCGGGTTTGTTCCTAGGTATCTTTCTCGTCATGCTGTACGTCGCGACCCGGCGGCTCGACTTGGTGCTGGCCTCCGCGCTCATCTTTGTCATCGGCGCTTGGCTCGTCGCGCAAAACTTTCCCTACGTGCAAGCCCGCATCGCGATCTGGCGCGATCCGTGGAGCGATCCGCTCGGTCGCGGCTACCAAGCCGAGCAGGCATACTTTTCGATGGCGGCAGGCGGCCTCTTCGGCACCGGCTATCATCTCGGCCATCCCGGTTTCGTTCCCGATGCCGCGACCGACTATCCCTTCGCCGCAATCGCAGAAGAGTTCGGATTGTTCGGCGCGCTGGCGATTCTCGCGCTCTACGCGGCACTCGTCATCCGCGGCATGCGCATCGCATTTTATGCGGCCGACACGTTCACGTCGTTGCTGGCGACAGGCTTCGCGGCGACGCTGGGAATCCAAGTTGCGCTCATCATCGGCGGAGTGATTGGATTATTTCCGCTCACCGGCATCACGCTGCCCTTCATTTCCTATGGCGGTTCGAGCGTCGTCGCGAACTTCGTGATGTTGAACTTCCTGTGGTTGTTCAGCGCGCAGGCGAGGCCGAAGCCCTCGCTCGGGGTCCCGGACGAAGATCGGCGCGAGGCCGGCGGAGCGGGCGATCAGGCCCTTGCGGACGGGTCGGAACAAGGCCGCATAAACCGCGAACGCGAAGCGGCCGAAACCTAAAATAGGCTAAACTTCCTGGGGGCTGCTTGAGGAAACACGCGGGAATCGCCGCCTTCGCGCTTGGTTGCGCACTGATGTTGGCGGCTGGGATGAACCCGGCGAGCGCTTCGCCTGCGCGCTTGCCGGCCGCTTCGCGCACGCGCGGGCCGCTGATGCTCGCAGCCGTGCCCATTTTGGAATACGTGCAATCGCAGCAGCTGCCCAACGGCCACATCCGGATTTTGTTGCAATTCAACACGAACGTGCCGCTGCACGAAACCACCAACGGCGCCACGACGAACTATACGCTGCAGTTCCTCGGCGCTGTGACCGCTCCCAGCGTGCCCAACGCAATCCCGGTAAATCTTGGACCGATCCAGATGGTGAACGTGACGCCGGTCGGCAACTCGCTCAACGTCTCGATCGCGACTACCTCTGCGGTCCAGCCGCACGTCACGTCCGGCAGTCCAAACGGGTTGGTGATCATCGACGTACCGCCTGTCGCGATGCAAACCAATAATCCTTACGGACAATCGCAGCAAGCCGCTCCGACGACCACCGGGAGTGGTCCGACGCAAACGAAGATGATCCGCTTGCGCTTCGCCGACGTGTCCGAAGTCGTCGGCATTCTGAGCGGCAACGGTAGCAACATCACGCCGGGCAATGTTTTCAATCCGCAACCGAGCCAGATCGGGACCACGCCGACGACCGGGTTCAATCAATCGATCACCGGTCAGTTCAACCAACCGTTCCAGCAATACCAACAGCCGACGTTCGGGCAAACCTATACGGGAGAGCAGCAAGCGCTGGGGCAGCGCATCACCGATAACATCGCGATCGATCGCCGGCTCAACGCGATCATTCTCACCGGCACTGCGGATCAGATCGCGCAGTCGGAAGCGATCATCCGCATGCTTGACGTGCCCGTGGACAGCGTGTTGCTCGACACCGAGGTAATCGAGGTCACCGAGAGCGGCGCGAAGTCGCTCGGCCTCGACTACAACCAGACCGAGACCCAACCGCTGGCGCGGGTCTTCAACACGCAAGCCCAGATCATCAATAACATTCCCACGCAGGCGATAGCCGGCGCGCTCGCGATCCAGAGCAATATCTTC
>DATGHT010000025.1:0-4111 GCA_035307865.1 Candidatus Eremiobacteraceae bacterium
CGATCGGACCCCGGCTGCTCGCTTCTTGAAAAACACTGATGTCGTGCCGCAGCAGGAGGCCTGCGACGGCAAAAAGCACAAGGACAATCAGCCACGCGAGCGAGATTGAAATCCGTTTATTCATCCCGATTAGCCAATCCGTTTTGCGCGAAACATTTCGCTGGTCCGGAGAGTACCATCTGCGTGAAACGCCTTAATATTCTGTTGTACGGTGCCGCTTGTCTTGCGCTCTGCGCGACCATAGCGGGCTGCGGCAACAAAAAGAGTGCAAGCTCCGATACCGCCGAGCAGGCGCTGCCGGTGACGGTCGCCGTCGCCCGGCGTGGTGACATTGCCGAACGCCTCAGCCTCACGGGCTCGGTGGCCGCCAAGCAGCAGGCCAATATTTCTTCGGCTATCACGGGCCAAGTCCTGAGCGTCAATGCGAACGTCGGCGATCGCGTCACGGCCGGCGAGCTGATCGTCAAGATCGACGACTCCACGTTGCGCGCGCAGCTGCAGCAAAACGAGAGCAATCTGGCCGAGGCGCGCGCGCGGCTGGCGCAAACGCAAAGCGGCGCGGTCGGCTCCGCGGCGAGTGCGAACGCAAATCTCGATTCTGCCCAGGTCGGCTACCAGACTGCGCTCGCCAATCTGCGGCGCAATCAGCAGTTGCTGCGCCAAGGCTATGTCTCGCAATCCGCCGTGGACCAAGCGCAACAGCAGGCCTCGGCGGCGCAAGCGCAGCTGCGCAGCGCGCAGGTGGCGGCGCAGAACGCGCAACTCGGCGGCCAGACGGTAAGTTCCGCGCAGTCGGATATCCGCAGTCTGCAAGCGGCGGTCGGTCAAGCAGCAGCGGCCGTGCAGTTCGTGCAAGCGCAGATCGCCCAGACCGTGATCACAGCGCCATTCAACGGCGTGCTGACGCAGCGTAGCGTCGATCCCGGCGCGCTGGCCTCCCCCGGCACTCCGCTGGTGCAGGTCTCGCAGCTCGACCCCGTTTACGTGAACATCGGGATTCCGGAATCAGACCTTCCTTATATACACGCCGGAACCGAGGTCGACATAAGCCTCGACTCCCTGCCCGGCCATGTGTGGAATGGGACGGTCGCAACCGTCAACGCAGCGACCACGCAGGGCACCCTGTCGTATCTGGCGCGGGTCGTGTTGCCGAATCAGAACCTGGTGTTGCGAGCGGGCATGGTCGCCAACGGCGCCTTCGTGAAAGAGCAACGGCGAGCGGTTGTGCTCGTGCCTCGTGCGGCGCTCTTCCAAAGAGATAGCGGCGATGCGATTTACGTGCTCAGCAAACCGCAAGGTTGCAAAGGCTGCGATGGCAACGCCAAAGCGGTCGGCGTGCGTCGCGGTCTGCAAACGGATAGCGAGACCGAAGTCAGCGGTCCCGGGATAACTCCCGGCACGAAAGTCATCGTGCAGAGGCCGGATCAGCTCAAAGACGGGTCGCCGGTCAGCGTGAGTTCCGCCGGGGGTCAAGCGACATCTTCCTCTCGAACTTTGCAGTAAGCTCGGGATCGCGGTCGTCATGGGGACGGTCGCGATCTTATTTTTGTTGCCGTTTTGCGGAAGAAGAAAGGGTATGAAGACACAAACTCTTACAGCCGCCTGCCTGGTGGCGCTCACGCTGGCGTCGCCGGCGTTGGCCGCCACGCATAAACATCCAGCGCCGAAGATCGTGGCGCGTGTCGCATCGCCGGCCACGCCCGCTCCCATGCCGACCTCGGCATATCCGTTGCCGGCGCCGACGATGACGCCGCAGCCCAACACGCCGGCGCTGTCGCTGACCGATGTGGAGAAGATCGCTTTGGCGCGCTCGCCGCAACTCGAGGTAGCGCGTGCTGCGGTTGACCAGGCCCAATCCGGGATTGACATCGCGCGCAGCGCTGAACTCCCGAACGTCTCGGCGCAGGCATCGACCGATCGCTCCAAGTCCAACTTCCGCGTCGGCGGCGGCAATGCAACCGCCGCGGTGCTGCTCACGTCCAACGGCGCGTCGGCCAACCTGCGGCAGCTGATCCTCGACGGCGGCCGCGTGGCCAATGAAGTGCAGTCCGCGCGATACTCAACGGACGCAGCCCGTTTGTCGTTGACGCGCGAAATTCAAACAGTCCTGCTCACGGTCGCGCAGCAGTATTTTGCCAGCTTACAAGCGCGCTACACGCTGCGCGCCGCGCTGGACTCGCTGCACGTCGCGCAAGTCCAAGAGAAACTGGTCGAAGCGCAATATCGCGTGGGCGTCGCCGCGCGTGCGGATGTCCTGACGGCACAGCTGCCCGTCGCGCAAGCGCAACTCGCGGTCACCCAAGCGCAAAACGGCGAGGCTTCGAATTCAGCGGCGTTGCTCGCGACGATCGGCCTAGCGGCCCAGACCCCGATCAACCTCAAGGACGACACCAGCGTGACCCAAACGCGGGTGGACCTCAACGATGCGGTCAACGTGGCGATGCAGCAGCGCGCCGATCTGCAAGCCGCCCAAGCCAACGAACGTGCCGCTGAAGCGAACGTGCGAGCCGCAAAGCTGGCGCGTTTTCCAGTGTTGGCGGGAACGGCCACAGACGGCACGGCCAGCACGTCCCAAAACGGTAAGAATTACTCGAACAGCTACTCCTTCGGAGCGAGCTTGTCGTTTCCGATTCTCGACGGCGGTTTGATTCACGGACAGACGGAAGCTGCGCGCGCGCAACAAAGAACGGCGCAGGCAAATTTGATCAACACCCAGCTGACCGTTTCGTTGAACATCCAGCAGGCAATCCTTGGGTTGCAGACGGCGCAGTCGGCCTTGACCGCCAGCAACGTGGAGCTGGCGCAGGCTCGTACCGTCGTCGATGTGACGAATGCGCAGTACAAAGCGGGCGTCACCACGCTGCCGCTCTTGCTGAACGCGCAAAACCAGCTGACGCGCGCCGAAACCGATCAGATCAACGCGCTCTACGGATACAAAGTCGCGCAGCAGAATCTGTACTACGCAGAAGGCGCGATGGGGCCGGTCCCGTAGCGAAGGGACGTCAGCGCGCGAGTTCGCGCGTCCGCATCGCTTCGGCCCAGCGCTCCATTCCGTCCGCGAGCGTCGCACCCAAGGTGTTCTGAAACGTAGGGCTGCGCAGCAGCATCTCTTCGGCCGGCCACATGATGAAGGCAGATTCCGTCAGCACTGCCGGTTCGTCCGTCGGGCGCGCGAGCGCCAAATTGTCAAAGTACAGGCCGTAATCGGCTAAGCTCGTGTGCCGCGCGTAGGAGGCGTGGATGGCGCGTGCAAGCTCTAGGCTTTGCGGTTGGTAGTAGTACACCGAATAGCCGTGGTGCGTGAACGGGTTGGCGCCGTCGGGTAGCGCGTTATTGTGAACGCTGATCAAAATGTCGGCGTTCAGGCGCGCCGCTAAAAGCGTCCGGTCGTACAGTCCCACCGGCACATTGGCGTAGCGCGTCAGGACCGCCCTCGCGCCGAGACTTTCCACATGCGCAGCGAGCCGCTTTGCGATCGCGAGATTGACGTCGCGCTCCTGGGTGCCTAACGGCCCGATCGCGCCGGTGTCAGGCGAATGGCCGGGATCGATCACGACCAGCAAGCCTTGGAGCGCCGGCGCAGGTGCGCGCCGGAACGCCGGTGCTCTCTTGATCGCAAGTGAGATGTCGTTGCCATTCCAAACGGCGTGATAGCCCCAGAGCGTGCGTTGCCGCAATGCGATCTCGAGCGTCGCAATGCCGCCGCTCAGCTGGTCCCAGCGCACCGCGCGGATGTTGCTGCGGTCGTCGCCGTACCGTATGAAATCGGTGGCAGCGGTAGCGCCGTATATGCGGACCCGCAGCGTTGGACCGTCCACCGACTCATCGATTCGAAATGGCACTCGCCCGGTCAGATGAATGTTGACGGTGCTGGCCCTTAGGCCGTCGGCGATCACGACGTCTTGCACCTGCGCTTGCGGCGCCGGCGTGCCGGGCTGGAGCAACTGCAACGATTGCTTCTCGACCCACGCATGTTCGGCGCTTCCGAGCGCGACGCGATAGTAGTCACCGGCACTCCCCGTGATTGCAAACGGCGTGCCCGGCGGCGGGAAGAAAAGCCAGCCGCCGTACGGATCTGATTCGACGATGCCGTAAGGCCGTGCATCGATGT
>DATGHT010000026.1:0-4838 GCA_035307865.1 Candidatus Eremiobacteraceae bacterium
ACAACAAAAAGGTTCACCAGAAATACGCGGAAGACGCCCAAAAGCAAGCCGCGCTCGCAAGCCAGCGCGACGATATTGCCGCGGCCTACCGTGCCGAGGTGCAAGCATATAACCATCAGGGCAACCTGGTCGCCGACCTCAAAAAAGAAGTCGCCTACCAGCACAACATCATCGACCAGCAGCGCTCGCAGATCGCGAGCTTGAGCTCAGGTCGAAGCTTGGCGGTCGCACCCGCCCCGTTGCCTGCTCCGGCCGGAGCGCATGCGGCGAAGGCGACGACCAGATCGACACAGGTGGCATTTGCCGACGGTTCATACGGTTGGGGAACCCTGTAATCCAACGCAACCATCCGGCTCGTAACGGTCGAAACGTCTCCGGGGCGGCGACACTTTAGTGCCGTCGCCCTTCGAGTTTTACAAAACTACGCTGACGGGGGATAGGATGAGGAAGCTGTTTGGCATTATCGCGGCAATCGCAATGCTGGCGATCGCCGGGTGCGGGCATGGTGCTGGTAACGAGCAAAAGATCGCCGATGACGTTACGCAAGCCGTGTACAACAACGACGTTGCCGCGGTGCAACAGAACTTTACCAGCGATCTTGCGGCGCAGGTCACGCGCGCAAGCGTCGGCCAGCTATCGGATACGATGCATCAGCTGGGCAACTACCAGGGTCTCACCGAAACGGGTAGCGATTTGGTCGCCAAGCGATACATCTTTGACGCCAAGTTCGACAAAGGCGACATGACCGTCCGCATTCGGGTCGACAACAACGGCAAAGTCGCAGCGTATCGCGTCACGCCGGGGAAACCTCAGTAAACCGATCGAGCTCCGAAAGCCAGCGTTGTCTGTCGCGCTCGGCTGCAAACGAATAGACGAAGCTATTGCGCGCAAGCTGCAAGAGCGTCGCGCGCGATAGTCCCAAGCCGGCCGCCCGGACGTACTCGTCGACCAGCGTCGCCCCGAAAAAAGCAGGGTCGTCGCTGTTGAGCGTGGCCGGAACTTCATCGTTGATAAATCGGATGATTGGATGCGCGTGGTACGTGTTCCAAACTCCAGTCACGTCGTTACTCGTCAAGCATGCTTCCACAGCGATCTTGCGCTCGCGCAGCAGCCGCATGGTGTCCGGGCTGTGCGCGGCCGCTACGCCGTGGCCGATCCGCTCCGCGTGGCAGAAGGTCACCGCATCCTGCACGCTCTCGGCGCCGGCTGCTTCGCCCGCGTGCACCGTTCGCCGCAGTCCGGCTTGCTGCGCGCGTGCGAAGGGCTCGCCGAAATCGCGCGCGGGAAAGTTGTGCTCGTCCCCACCCAGACCGATGCCGACGACGCCGTACTCCCGGCAACGCAACGCCAGCTCGATGTCGAGCAGCGCCGCCTCAGGTCCGAGATTTCTCACCATGTCAAAGATGACCAGCGTTGAGATGCCACTGGCCGCGTGGGCCTGGCGGCAGGCGTCGTGGATCGCTGCGACGATCGCAACCAGATCGATGCTCTTGTCGAAGTAGCGCAGCGTCGCGGGCGACAGCATGAGCTCAATGTGCCGAACCGAATCGGCCGCGCTCGAGCTGAGATACTCTGCGGTGAGCTCAAAAAAATCTTGCGGCTGCCGTAAGACTTTGACGATCTGCACGAACGCTGAAAGAAATGTTTCGAAGTCATGGCAGCGATAGAGACTGGCGATGTCGTCGGCAATGGGGACGCCATTGCGTTGCGCTATTCTGCGATAGGCAGACGGGCTGATCGTTCCTTCCAAATGGACGTGCAGCTCCGCCTTGGGAAGTGCGCGGACCCAGCTTGCGAGTTCGCTCACTGGGCGACGTACGAGCGCAAATAGGCGAGGGTCTGCCGATCGATTGCGCCGTCATCCCGGACGCGGTCTTCGAGGTTCTCGCGATGCATGAAGTTTTTCAGCGCGGCTTGCGCAGTCTCATCAAAGGTATGCGCAGATCCCGTCAGCAAACCGGCGGAGGCGAGCAAGTCGCAAATCTCCTTGCCGATCGCCGCATCGATCGGGATGAGGTCGCCGGGCTCGGCTTTGAAGAAATATAGTTTGTGGAGTGCCAACAGGCGCGCGAGCTCTTCTATCGGCTGGACGTGATCGTCAACGCGCAGATCGATGTAGCGATCGTTGAACCCGCCGTAGCCGCCCGATGGTTTCGCAATATAGAGAGCGGCGCTTTGCTGACCGCGCCGGTCGCCGCCGGCGCGCTGCCCAGCGCGCAACGCGCTGAGCAGGCGGTCGGCCAGGCATCCGGCGGTCGCTTCGAATGCGGCTTGCATTTCCTTGACCACCGCCTCGCCGGCGAGTATGTTCCCCTGTGCGGCGTAATTCGGCCGCGCGACGCCGCCCGCCCAGTCCATACAATTGCCGCCGGTGTAGGTGGCGGAGCGCCCCTTTGCATCGACGATGCCGAGCTGGCGTTGGTCGGCGTGTTCGTCGCTGGCAACCAGCGTTTCGATAACGGCCTTTGGGTCACGTCCCTCTTCTAAGAGCCGCAGACCGCGCGGACCGTAGGTCGTGTTCGCCCACGCCTGCGTGGCAATGGCGCCGACACCGCCGAGCACCCACGGCACCGCAGCTCCCACAGCCAGAAACTTCGACTGCACCGCGACGCCGAGTTCGTTTGCAACCGGATCGCAAGCGACGATGGAAAAAGTCGACTGACGCATGAGGGTGTGCGAAATTCGCTGGGCTTGCAGGAGCGCCCTAGCAGGTCGTCGCGCGTATCCAAACCATCCAGCAGGTGGCGTAAGCCAAGTAGGCGCAGAAACTTCTACTTACCTCTTGGCTCGGAAAGGGCACTGCCATGCGGCACTCTATGTGTCGGTCTCTCTTGGGACTCACGTGTTTCGCTATTCTGGTTCTCGGCATCGCTTGTGTTTCGTTCGCCCAACCCGGGCGGGGTGCGGCTATCGACGTGCAGAGCGACGCCGAGATCCTGGGTCAGAATCCTAAGAATGTGACGGCGCGGGTTGAATTGATTCAAGCTGATATCAACAGCGCGAACTATGCGCAAGCGGAGAGTCTCGCCGACGAAGGCGTGAAGCTGTTACCGAATGAGGCACGTCTTTGGTCAGCACGCGGTGCCGCTTATTATAACGACGGTCTGACGAAGCGGAGTTCTGGCAGCCCGGCAACGGAGGAGCTTAGGATGGCCGCCGACTCGTACGATCAGGCGCTGAAGCTAGATCCAAACGCCGCACCAGGCAATGTCGTTGCGGCCGCATTTGCACAATATGGGTTGCTCTTGTGGCAGAATCAGCAATACCGCCAATGCATCCCTTACGCAGAGAAAGCAGCGAACGTGTACGCAAAGGCTTGGCAATATCGCATGCTCAAGGGCGACTGCGAGTCGGGGGCGGAAAACTTCAAAGCTGCTGTCGGCGACTACCAAATTGCAGAACAAGAGGATGACAAGAGCCAGCCAGCGCTGAGCTCACGACTGCTGGCCGCGCTGGGTAACGCGCAGTTGCGCATGGGCGACGAAACAGGCGGCCTACAATCCATGAAGAGCGCCGAGCAGCTAGCCCCGAACATTCCATACCCGTACCAAGCCGTCGCCTCGTACTACATTACCAAGAATCCCCCAAACCTGAACGCCGCCCTCGATCCGCTACTGCATCTAGCGCAACTTCAACCGAACAACGCGCAGGTGCAAATCAACATCGGCGACATCTCGTTGCGCCAAGGAAATCTCGAACAGTCGGGCGCCGCTTTCGCCAAAGCGATCCAAATCGACCCCCACAATCCCGATGCCCAGTTCGGGTTGGCCGAACTTGCCGCGACGCAAGGAGATATTACGTCGTTGGATAGGGAGCTGCAGAAAACGGTGGCGCTGAACCCAACCGATGCATCCTTCTACAATGCGACTATAGCGCAGATGCTGCTCGCTCCGGCGATAAATCCCCAATCAGCGCACACCTACGCCGGCGGGGGGAACTACGTGGGGCAGTCCCAGCGCGACGCCTACGCACAAAAATATGCCGAAGCTGCAACCAAGGCGGATCCCGACGATGGCGCCGCCTGGTATCAGCTTGGCGTCGCCTATGCCCAGCAGCTCAAGAAGGATTTGGCGAGTGCGGCTCTGCGTAAAGCATTTAAGATCTTTACCTCCAAAAGCTGCGTTGCCGTTCATTTCGTCGGTCGCACGGGCTCGGGCTCGGGCTCTTGTCTGGATTACCAAAGGACCATGATGATCCAGACCGATCAAGCTTACATGCAGCTAAACGGAAAAGATGCCACCCTCATGGCGAGCCAAGGCAAGGGCGGGGGCACGGGCAAGGACATCACCACGAACGGCGACATGCCGCACTAGCAAGCACCAAATCAGACCGCCCTCTTGGCGGCGCCGACGAGCTAGCGAGCTCCTTGGTCAGTGCTCGTAAAGCGATCGCCGCAATGCGGGTAGGTGCGGGTTCATCCAACGGGTACCGTTTGCAAACGTGACGCGCAGCGGCACGCAACGTGAGAGCCCGGTGCCTAACGGAAACACATTGGGGTTCAGGCCAAAACGATGCTTGATTTCAGCGTTGGGAGTGAAAGTTCCAACGTCTTTGACTTCAGCGACCAGGTCGCCGCGTGCGACCAATCCGAATTCAACAGACGTCGCCGACCGCGAAGAGACGTTCGTGTAGTCGATCGACAGTGTTGGATTGGGCGCAACGACTGCACGTTGATAGTAGCGGTAGCCGTAGACGTCTCGGTAGTAAAACGGTCCCGGAGGATAATAGGCTGAAACAAAACCGGGGGGAGCGGCGCCACTTTCGGGGTCACATCTCGAGACGTTGATGGGCCCGATGACGCGTGCATTGGAAACGGAGATGAGTGCGGCGCACGAGAT
>DATGHT010000027.1:0-12678 GCA_035307865.1 Candidatus Eremiobacteraceae bacterium
GAGCCGTATCGCATGCTGACGTCGCGCGCGGAACACAGGCTCGTGCTGCGGCACGACAACGCCGACGAGCGTCTCACGCCGCTCGGGCGGGAGATCGGCCTCGTCACGGACGAGCGCTACGCCGCCTTCGAGCGGCGAGTCGCGCTCCTGCAAAATGAACGCGAGCGCCTCAACGAAACGCGCTTGTCGCCGGCTGAGGCGAACCGCCGCCATCTTACAGTGGGGGCGACGCTGGCTGAGCTGCTGCGGCGGCCGGACGTTGCCTACTCCGATGTGGCGGATGTCCTCGCTCCTGAACTCGGCGAGCGCGTCGAGATAGCCGTGAAGTACGAAGGGTACATCCAACGCCAGACCGCTGCGGTCGAGAGGATGGAGAAGCTCGAAACGGTTGCTATTCCGCCTCAGTTTGGATTCGACCGCTGCCCCGGTCTCTCAAGAGAGGCGAAGGAAAAGCTCGTCGCGCAGCGCCCGCAGACGCTCGGTCAGGCTAGCCGGATTCCGGGCGTGACCCCCGCCGATGTGGCAGTACTCTCGGTCTTCATTCACCGCGAGGAGATGAACGCGTCAGCCGCGGTTCATGGGTGAAAACGGCTTCGCCTGAAGCGCTCCTCGAGCAGGGCCTTCGAAGACTCAATCTCCCGGGAGATGCGTCTGCCCGAGAGCGGCTCATTCGCTTCGGCGAGCTCGTGCTTGACGCCAACAGATCCACAAACCTCACGGGAGCTAAGGATCTCGCCGAGCTCGTGACGAGGCACCTGCTCGACAGCCTAGCCCCGCTCGGAAAAGTTCGCTTGGAAGACCCGGTGGTCGATCTTGGCAGCGGCGCCGGCTTTCCGGGCTTGCCGGCAGCGATCTTGTTTCCGACGCATCGCTTCATCTTACTAGAGCCGCGTCGCAAACGAGCGGAGTTCCTGCGATCTGCTATCGAGCGGTTGGGCTTGAGCAACGTCTTGGTGGATCAATCAAGCGCGGGAGCGGCGGCCCAGGGCGCGCTAAAAAACGGCGCGGGTACGATTATGATGCGCGCGGTGGCAAATCCGGCGGAATCGCTTCGGATTGCGCTGCCTATGGTAAGACGGGGCGGGATACTGCTATTATACGAGGGGCGCGCCGCGCGGGTCACCCCCGAAGCAGCCGAGGTTGCGCGCGGATTGCAAGCCACGATCCAGATCCGGCCGGTTGAGGTGCCGTTTCTAGAAGCCGAGCGCCATATTTGGATAGTGCGGAAAAAGCACGTTTCTCCAGTCAAGAGGCAACATTTTCGGCCTCGCCGCCGCCGTTCCACGTGAAACAAACCGAGATCGATCAACTCCTGGTTGACGCTCTTTCGGACGGGTCGGTCTATAGCGTCGGCGGGCGCGTGAGGGATGAGTTGCTGGCGGAGATGGGCCATCCTCAACCGCATTTTTTCGACTCCGACTATCTCGTGACCGACGTTCCCCTGGAGGCGATCATTCAACGGCTTGCACCGCTTGGCCGGACGGAGCTTGTGGGCGCATCGTTCGGCGTTGTCAAATTTACAGCTGGCGGGACAACCGTTGACATCGCCCTGCCACGCCGCGAGCGCTCGATCGGACCACACCACAGAGATTTTGACGTCCAGAGCGCCCCGGATATCCCGCTGGAAGAAGACCTGAGCCGTCGCGATTTCCGCATCAATATGATGGCGCGCCGGCTCTCAGACAGAAAGCTGATCGACCCTTTCGGTGGCCGCGAGGATCTCAAGCAGCGGCGTCTGGACATCATAAAATCCGAGGTATTTCTCGAGGACCCGCTTCGCATTTTGCGCGGCGCGCAGTTCGCGGCCCGTTTCAACCTACAGGCCACGGCTGCCACCACTGAAGCCATGCGAGCGGCCGCTCACCTCGTTCCGACGGTTGCGCCCGAGCGCGTGGTCGACGAGCTCTCCAAGCTCCTCACGCGGGCAGAGCAGCCCAGCATCGGCTTCGAACTGCTACGCCAGGCGGGCGCCCTGATATATGTGCTGCCCGAGCTTCTCGAAGGCTGGGGAGTCGAGCAAAACCAGTTCCATCGCTACACGGTCTATTATCATAGCCTGCGCACGGCGGACGAAGCCCCCAAGGACCTGGTGATACGGCTGGCAGCATTGCTCCACGACATTGGCAAGCCAAGAACCAAATCAGGACCGCACTTCTACCGTCATGAGCTGGTGGGAGAGAAGATGTCGGTGGAGCTGCTCAATCGGCTGCGCTTCAGCAGCGACACCGTTCGGCGCGTGACGCATCTCGTCAAGCACCATATGTTCAGCACGGACGATGCGATGACGGATGCCGCAATCCGGCGCTTCATCAGCCGCGTTGGAATTGAGGCGATCCAACCGCTTTTCGCCTTACGGAAAGCGGACATACTCTCCTCAGGTCTGCCGGAGCGAAATCCAGCCGAGTTGGACCGTTTTGCGGGACGAGTGCAGGCGGAACTAAACGGTCCAACCGCCTTTGGCGTCACTCAACTGGCTGTCGACGGCGCTGCACTCATCAGTCTCATGAAAGAACTTGGGATGGTAGACGAGGCTTTTCGCGGGGATGCCCGCGTCGGAGCCACGCTGCGCCATCTGCTGGAAATCGTGCTGGAAGATCCAGGCAAGAATAATGCGGAGACGCTCCTGGCGCTTGCGCGCAGCGAGCTGAAGAGGGCCACGGGATGAAGAGCACCGAGGGAACCGCCGTCGCGGAGGTGCCCGCAGTTTCGCGAAGTCGCGCAGGCCGCCGCGCGACTGCAAATATCGTGGCGATCGCAAATCAGAAAGGCGGCGTGGGAAAGACCACCACGGCCATCAACCTGTGTGCGGAGCTAGCGCAGCGCGGAAATCGCGTGTTGCTCGTCGATATCGATCCGCAAGGAAACGCAACCACCGGCCTGGGTGTGGACAAGTCATCCCTGTCCGCGTGCATGTATGACGTCATCCTCAAGTCGCTGCCCATCGAAGCGGTGTTGCAGCGAACGCGCGTCGAGGGGTTGGCGCTCGCGCCGGCGACCCTCAACCTCGCGGGCGCGGAAATCGAGCTCGTCACCGCGATGTCGCGCGAGCTGCGGCTGCGAGCCGCCTTGCAACCGGTCACAACGCAGTTCGACTATATCTGCATTGATTGTCCGCCCTCGCTGGGTTTGCTGACGCTCAATGCATTGAGCGCATCGGGCAGCCTCATCGTTCCGATCCAGGCGGAATACTTCGCGCTGGAAGGCCTCGGTCAGCTGACGCACGTCATCGATCTCGTGAAACAGCACCTGAACCCGTCGCTGCACATTTTGGGCGTCCTCATCACGATGTTTGACGGGCGTACGAATCTCGCGGTTCAGGTCGTGCAAGAAGTCGAGAAGTTCTTTCCCGGTTTGATGTTTTCCACACGCGTGCCCAGAAGCGTGAGGTTGTCGGAGGCGCCGTCATTTGGCGCTCCCATCGCGCAGTTCGATCCCAAGGGCAAAGGCGCCGCTGCATACGCCGCGTTGGCGGAGGAGGTTCTCTCACGTGAATAAGAATCGGGGTTTAGGCCGCGGACTGGGGGCGCTTTTCCCCGGTGCTCGTGGGGTGGGAACGAACGACAGCTCCGGCGGCGGAGTCGTCGCGCAGCTCAATGTCGCAGACATCGACCCGAACAGCAAGCAGCCACGCAGGCATTTCGACGAACAGGAACTGGACGCGCTTGCGCGCTCCATCGCAGCGAACGGTTTGCTCGCGCCGATCATCGTGCGCCGCAGCCCGCGCGATTCGAACCGCTACGAAATTATCGCCGGCGAACGCCGTTGGCGCGCCGCGAAGCTGTGCGGGCTGCAACGCATCCCAGCGTTGCTGCGCGAGGCACGCGACGGCGAGGCGGTCGAGCTGGCGCTGCTGGAAAACGTGCAGCGCACCGACCTCAACGCGATTGAAGAGGCGGCGGGCTACAAGCAACTCATCGAAGACCACCAGTACACGCAAGAAACGCTGGCGCAGCGGATCGGCAAGAGCCGGCCCGCAGTGACCAACGCATTGCGATTGCTGGCCCTGCCCCATTCGGTGCAGGCGCTCATTCGCGATGGACAGCTCTCCGCCGGGCATGGTCGCGCGCTGGCAGCGTTGCCGGCAAAACGCGCGGAGCTGCTGGCCTCGCAGGCGGTGCAACGCGGCATGAGCGTGCGTGACCTCGAGCGGCTGGCGGCGAGCCGCCCAGAGAAGACCGTCACCGTCGTGGCGCGCAACCAGCCTTTGTCGCCCGATTTCGCCGAAGTCGAAAGCCGCCTGCGCTTTGCCTTGGCCACCAAAGTAACGCTGCACAGGCATCCCGGCGGGGGCGGAACGATCGAGATCCGCTACGCGGACGATGCTGAATTGCAACGGCTGTTAGATCGCATCGCCACGCCGGAGGGCTCCACTCTTTAGGAACCGGCCGTCCGCGCGGCGAAGCGGATGCATCATGATATCAGGCGCAACGATATCGCGCTGAGGCGTCAGCGTCTGCTTTTTCGTCACGTTTCGCGTCCGTGGGAACGCAGCTCTTACATGAAAACCGTCCGTCTCCTCAGCGCCTGCGCGTTGCTGCTTTTCGCCGCGAGCATAGCGGCGAGCGGGGCTCGCGTCACTTCGGTCGCGATGGTGTGGCGAGTCCCTGCGCCGCAGAGCGCAGATCCAGGCGTGCAAGCCGTTGAAGCCGGAATAACTGCGCTCGGCGAGCTCAACGCCCAGCTCAAGGCCTTTGCCGCGCACCCCGGCGCGCGCGCCACGCTGGCTTTCGACCCCGCGTATGTCGCCGCGCTGGAGCGCCTCGCTTCAGGCAGTTCAGCCTTGCAAGACTTGGCGGACGCGCACCTGGGCGCTGCGGATCCGCGAGCGGCGGAACTGCTCGATGACCTCTCACAACGCGTCGTCGTGGATAGCGCGCGCGCTGAGACAAGCGCGGGCAAGCGCTTCACCAGCTACGCGACGGCGGCCCGGTTGGCGCTCAACGGCAATGGCGCCGCGCGCTTTTCCACACGGGACCTCGTGGATTTCACGGGCACAGCGATAGCGCTCACGCTGGCATCGAGCGGCACTGCGCCGAGCGAGCAGCAGCTGCTCAAAAAAAATCACCTCGATGCTCGCGACCTGCGCGCGGTCAGCGACGACTTTTCTCGCGCAGCTCAAGACGTGCTGACCGAACTAAAAGCTGCCGTGCAGAGCGGCTCCATCGAGCTCGCAGCGTTGCCGGCGTACGAGCCCATCGTGCCGTTGATCGTCGACGCGGCCGCCAGAACGCGTTCGGAAGCCAACACCGTCGACCTCAGCGCCCGCAGCGATGCTGCGGCAGCGATCGAGGACGGCGCGCGCACGGCCAGCGCCTTGGGTGGCGGATCCGATCCGGGCATCGTTTCACCGCACGGTGCGTACGACGATGAGACCGCGTCGCTCATGCAAGAACGGCACCCGGCGTATGCGTTGTTCTCCGATCGCGTCGCGAAGGCGACAACGGGCGCCTCCGCTGAGGCGGTCAGCGCCTCGCAAGCGGCGGCGCTCCACGGATATTTGTTGGAGACGAGCCGTACGAGCAAGCTGCCGATTTTGTTTTGCAGTGACACGCTAAGCGCGACGCTCGATGTCTTGCCCGCAACCACCTCGCCGTCCGCGCTTGGCGAGCGCGTGCGCGGCATGGCGAGTGATGCGCTGGCAGCCTCCAGCGCAAATGATCCGACGGTGCTCGTGTTGTGCTTGGATCTGGAGAGCCCGCTGCTGCATCGCGCCGACCGCGGTTCGCTGCTGGGTTATCTCGCAGCAGTTCTTAGCTCCGCCAACGGCATCGAAGCAACCACTCCGAAACTCTTCCTGCGCCGTCATCCGCCAACCGTCGAGACGTACGGCTTTGAGCCGGGTTCGGACGCGGGCGGATTCGCTTTGTGGATGGGCTCGGCAAACCAAGCTAGCCTGTGGACAGCTCTGTTGGAGGCGCGAAAAAGCGCCGGCGGCGATGCGGCGCTGACGCATGCCGCGGTTCGCGACTCGCTGCTGCGAGCGGAATCGAATCGTTGGTTCATGGCGCTGCAGTTGCCGCAGCCCCGCCAAGCTGTGCAGCGCACGCTAAGTCAATACCGATCGGCAATTGCGCAAGTTTACCGTGCCGCAAACGTGCCGGTACCGGCTGACATCGCCCCTATCAAATGGGACCATTCCGCGACCATCGCGACTCCGCCGGGGAGGCGCGTCTAAAGAGGCCGATTGGACCGGAACGACACCAAACAGCTGTTCTCCACATATTCACAGGGCTTGTGGAGAGCCATCGTGCGCAGCGCGTTGGCTCGTGCGCGCGGATGCCTGCGCTGAAGCGTTCGCGGCGGCACGCACAGCCTGTGGTTTGCAGCATCGGAAGCGTCGATCCATTGGCAGCCGCCGGGCTAGCAGCCGACATGCACGTGTACCACGCGCTCGCCGTGCGCCCGGTGCTCGTCGTCACGGCGGTGACGGCGCAAAACAGCGCGCGCGTGCGGTCGGTGCAAACGATTCCCGCGCGCATCATCCGCCAAGAGCTGGAATCCGTTTGGGAGCAAGTGCAACCCGACGCGATCTGCATCGGCCTGGTGCCGCACCCCGAAGGTCTGCGTGCCCTGCGAAAATTTCTACGTAGCCGGCGGCAGCACGCTGCGATCGTGCTGGACCCGGTGCTGCGAGCGAGCAGCGGGCAGATGCTTTCTCTTCCGGGCGCGCGCGCTGAACTGCTCGCTCTGCTGCCGCTCGCGACGATCGTAACCCCCAACATCGACGAAGCGCAGCGCTTGTCCGGGCGGCGCATCGCGAATCTCGCGCAGGCGCGCGCCGCCGCACTCGAGTTGAGCCGCTTGGGTTGTGCGGTGCTCATCACCGGCGGTCATTTACCCGGCGCACAAAGCGTTGACGTCTTTGCACACAAGGATGAAGTCCGACTTTTTTCGCATCGGCGTCTTGCGCTTGGGATGCGCGGCAGCGGCGGAATTTTGGCGGCGGCGCTGGCTGCGCACTTGGCACGTGGACTTGGTCTTTCGGACGCGATCGCAAGCGCACGCCGCTTTGTCGCCGGCGCACTCCGTCACGCGCAGCCGCTGGGCAGCGGAATGCCGCAGCTTGCAGCCCGTAGCCGCGCAGGAGATGGCGTGCGGAAACGTTCAAAGGTCCGCATCTCGTAGGAGGAGCGTTCGTGCAGCAACCCAACGCGGCGGTGCCGGTTTCGGGCCGCAAGCGTCGCATCATGGCCGGCATGCGCCCGACGGGCCGCATGCACGTCGGGCATTTGCTGGGAGCATTGCGCAATTTCATCGCACTGAGCGAAAGCAGCGAGTGCTTTTACGAGGTCGCCGACCTGCACGCGTTGACGACCAAATTCGAGCGCAGCCGCGAAATTGCAGACGACGTGCGCGAAATGGTGACCGACTGGCTGGCGGCGGGCCTGGATCCCCAACGCTGCACGATCTACCTCCAATCGCGAATTCCGGAGATCAGCGAGATGTGCGTGCTGCTCTCGATGATCACGCCGGTCTCCTGGCTCGAACGCGTTCCCACCTATAAGGATCAGATCAGCGCGTTGGGCCAAGACATCGCCACCCACGGCTTCCTCGGCTATCCCATCCTGCAGACGGTCGACATCGCCATCATGCGCGGACAAGGGGTTCCCGTCGGTCAGGACCAGTTGCCCCACCTCGAATTCTCGCGCGAACTCATCCGGCGGTTTAACCATCTCTATGGCCCGGTGCTCATCGAACCCGAACCGGTCCTGTCTCGCACGCCCTACGTGCCGGGCACGGACGGCCGCAAGATGAGCAAGTCCTACGACAACAGCATCCTCTTGGCGGACAGTGAAGCCGAGACGAATGCGAAGATCAAGACGATGTATACCGATCCGACGAAGATCCGCAAGAACGATCCCGGCCATCCGGAGACCTGTCCGGTATTTTTCTTTCAGCGCGTTTTCAACGAAGCTGCCGCCGAGGACATTGCGCACCGTTGCCGCAGCGGAGCGCTCGGGTGCGTGGAAGACAAGCAAGACATGGCGGTCCATTTGAACGCCGCCCTGGCGCCCATCCGCGAGCGCCGCCACTACTTCGCAGCTCGCCCGCGCGAACTCGAAACGATCTTGCTCGAAGGGACTCAGCGGGCGCGCGCCATCGCGCAGACGACGTTAGCGGCGGTGAAAGAAGCGATGGGCTTGTGAGCCGGGCCGCCTATTTGCGATAGTTGGCGAAAGACTTGGCCATGCGCTCGAGCGCACGCCGCAAGTTTTCTTCGGAATTGGCATACGAGAGGCGCAGGTAGCCTTTGCCGTGCGGTCCGAAGGTCGAGCCGCCCAGTGCCGCCACGCCGCCTTCATTCAGCAGGTGATTCGCGAGCGCGATATCATCGTTGTCGATTGCGGAGATGTTCGGGAACACGTAAAACGCTCCGCCGGGCATCCGGCAAGTAACCCCCGGCAGTTTTCGCAATCCGTTCACGAGTATTTCGCGGCGGCGGCGGAATTCGTCACGCATCGCCTGCACGGGCCCATCGGGTCCGGTCAGTGCGGCAATCGCTGCGTCCTGCACGAAGGTAGCGGTGCACGAAACCGTATTGAGGATCAGCGACGTCACGGCTTCTGCGATGTAGCGCGGCATGGCGGCGAAACCGAGCCGCCAGCCCGTCATCGCCCAGGCTTTGGAACAGCCGTCGATGAGAATCGTCTGCTCGGGCATGCCTGCCAGACCGTAGTACGATGCGAAGGGAGCGTCGTAGCAATGCCGGTTGTAGATCTCGTCGGAGATGACGAGCAACTCGTGCTTGCGCACGATCGCGGCGATGTCGGCGATATCGGCCGGGCTCAAGATGCCTCCGGTCGGATTGTGCGGCGAATTGAGCACCAGCATCTTGGTCTTCGGCGTGATGAGCGACTCGAGCGTGCGGATGTCGAAACGGAAGTCGCGATCCTCGAGCAGCGGCAGCGACACGGGGGCGGCGCCGACGTACGTCGCGATCGAACGGTAAGCGGGATAGGCGGGATCGGGAATGATGATCTCGTCGCCGGGGTTCAGCAACGCCATGAGGACCGCAGCGATGAGCGGCTTGGCCCCGGGGGCGATGACGATGTTGTCGGGCGACAACGAAACGCCGCGGCTGGCCTGCACGTAGTCGCACACGGCTTGCCGGAGCTCTGCAATGCCGGCCGCCGGCGTGTAGTGCGTGCGATTGTCGCGCAGCGAACGGATGGCGGCTTCTTTGACGTGCTCGGGCGTGTTGAAGTCGGGTTCGCCGATCTCGAGATGGATGATATCGCGGCCTTGCGCTTCCAGCGCCTTGGCCCGCGCGAGGACGACAAATGCGCTTTCAGTGCCAAGACGGCGCATTGAATCGGCGAGGGCAAAAGTGGTTGCCTGCATGGAGACGGCTCCTAGAGCGACAGGGAAATCTGTTCGCGTCTTCGAGTCGTCAGTCGCGGATGCCTCGGCCGTTCGGGCCGGACGTCTTGATATGAAAGTAGGATTGCACAATGGCTTGCGCTACCGGGGCGGCGTTGACCGCGCCGAATCCGCCGCTCTGATCCATGAATACCACGACGGCGATTTGCGGATTGTCGTAGGGCGCGTAGCAGACGAACCAGGCATGGTTGCGGCCCGAAGGGTTGTCAGCGGTCGGCACATTTTCGGCGGTCCCGGTCTTGCCCGCATAATGAAATCCCGGAATGTATACATTGTGCGCAGTGCCATAGGGGCTCTCGATGACGCCGAGCATGCCCTTGCGGATGATGTCCAGATCTTCTGGCGGTACCGGAACCTCACGGACCGCCTGCGGCGCGAATTGCTTGATGACCCGTCCCTGCGGATCGCGGATCGCGGTCACGAGCCGCGGCTGGTACTCGGTGCCGCCGTTGGCGATCGCGCCCACTACTTTGAGCATCTGTAAGGGCGAAGCTTCCAGATATCCTTGGCCGATCGCCACGCTCACCGTGTCGCCCGGATACCACACGTCTTTATAGACGCGCTGCTTCCATTGGGGCGAGGGCAGCGTGCCGCTAGTCTCGCCGGGCAGATCGATCCCGGTCTTGCTGCCGATCCCGTAGGCGCCCGCATACTTGGCGATGCGGTCGATGCCCAGCTGGTGTCCGACTTGGTAAAAGAACACGTCGCACGATTCGGTGATGGCTTGCGGAATGGTCAGCGTGCCGTGGCCGCCTGCGCGATCGTCATTGAAGACAAAGTCACCAAGGGCAAACGCGCCGCCGCAGTAGCGCGTCGCGTCGGGCGCCATCATGCCGCTCGCAAGCGCCGCCGATGCAGTGATCAGTTTAAAGGTGGAACCGGTAGGATACGCTCCGGAAATCGCTCGATTGAACAGCGAATGCAACGGGTCGCGCAGGTAGGCGTCGTATTTCTTGGAGCTGATGCCTGCGGCAAAGTCGTTGGGATCGATGTTAGGCTGGCTCACGAGCGCCAGGATCTCGCCGGTGTGCACGTCCTCGACGAGCGCCGAACCGCCAATGCGCTGACCGATTTGTTTCTTCAGCAGGTTGATCTGCGCTGCCACCGCGGTCTCAGCGGCGCGCTGCAGCCCCCAGTCGATCGAGAGTTGCAAGTCGTTCCCCGGCACCGCATGCACCGGGCCCAGCATCGCCACCGCTTCGCCTGCCGAGTTGACCTTGATCTGCTGGCCTCCACTGCGCCCGCGCAACCAGCGGTCGTAGGTTGCTTCGAGCCCGTCCTCGCCCACGATGTCATTTTGACCGTAACCCGCAGACTTGCGCGCGCGGTATTCAGCCTGCGTGATCTGACCGACATACCCTAGGTAGTGCGATCCCAGGGTGTGGTGGGGATAGTCGCGCACTGGCACGAGTTCCACGGACATGCCGGGGAAGCGATCCGCGCGTTCGGAGAAGCGCCCGACCACGGGTGGGCTCAAGTCCTCAGCGATATTGATCGGTCCCAGCGGAATCGCAGCCGCGAGCTCGCTGAACGTCCGGTAGGTGACGCCGTTTTGATGCAACAGCCGCCGCCACAGCTCCGTCACGTTGACCCCGAGCAACGCTGCGAGCTCGCGCATCTCGTTGCTCGGGTCGTCTAACTGCATGGGAACGATCTGCACGACGAACGAGGGCCGGTTGCGCACGATGACGACGCCGCGGCGGTCGTACATGAGCCCACGCGGAGCGGCCATCGGGATGATGCGTAGCTGGTTCTGATTGGCGAGCCGCTGGAAGTATTGGCCCTGCGTGAGTTGGACGATCGCGAGCCGGAACACCAGCGCACCAACGGCGATGAGGATAAGCACGAACAGCGCGATGCTGCGCCGCACCCGCTGCTGCGGCGCTTCATCCTCTCTGCCGTGAACGAGAGTGCCCGCCATTGCGCAGACGTTACCGTTTCGCAGGCATGTGCGATGCGACCCGCAGGACCAGGAGTGCGAGAACGGCGACGACGCAGTTCAGAAGCGTTTGCCACACGAGCTCGTGCGAAAGGCGATGGAACATCCCGCGTTCACCGAGCCCGACTTCCATGACCAAATATGCCACTGCACCGCGCAGCCACGTCGCAGCGGCGACGGCGCTCAAGAACACCGGCAGCGAGTCGGCAAAAAAGCGGACGCTCAGCAATCCTGCGATATAACCGACGAGCGTCGTACCGACGACATTGGCGCCGCCCCCACCCAATGCGTCTTCCACCAAGCCGCTGAGCAGGCCCAACCAGCCGCCGGTCGTCGCGCCGCCGCGCAGACCCGCCCACACGACCAAGACCGTCACGAGGCTGACGTGTGCGCCATGGAACGCAAGCGAACGCAAGATCGTGGACTGCGCAATGATCGCGAGCAGCGCGAGCCCAAGCAGCAGCGTGAAGTTTGGGCGGACGGAAACTTCCGCATCCTCTGGCCGTACTCGCGTCCGCTGCGAGGGCGTGGAACGAAGCCGGTCCGGGGTTTCGAGCGAGCCGGAAACGTTCATGGACGAGCAAGCACGAGCACGTGCGTCAAGGCGTCAAAATTCACCGCCGGCTGGACGAAGGCGGTCTGATAGAGCTTGTAGTTGCTGCGGTCGATCTCTTGAACCGTGCCGATCCGCAACCCGCCGGGGTAGATCTCCCCGCGGCCGGTGATGACGGTGTCACCGGCAAGCACCTTCACGTCTTGGCCTATGTACTTCATGCGGACGTGCCGGAACGTGCCGATGGCGATTCCCCACGACCGCGTCGAACGCAAGAAGGCAGGCACGCTGCTGGTGGGATCGATGATAAGCAGCACGTGGGCATCGTGGCTGCCCACGTCGATGACGTGTCCTACCAATCCGTCGGCGTCGATGACGACTGCGTCTCGGCGCACACCGTCACGCCAGCCGCGATCGATGCTGATTTCGCGCCGCGCGTTCTCCGGCGCGTAACCGACCACGTCGGCCGCGATCGTTTGCACCGGCATCGCTTGCGCCAGGCCAAGCAGGTGCTGCAGCTGTTTGTTCTCGATCGCCTTGTCCTTGAGCCGCTCGTTGGCGGAAGAGAGCGACTGCACTTTACGCTCTAAGGCGGCGTTTTCCGCGGCGAAGCCGCCGGCATGCGCGAGGTTGTGAAACGTGACAGCGATTGCTGAGGAGGTCTCCGTCGCGCCGCGTTCGAGCGGCGTGATAACGAAGTTGATGATCTGATCGGGTAAGCTGCGCTCGCCATGGCGCACGGCATTGACTTCCAGCAACATCGCAGCCGACGCGACGATGATCAGCGCGACGAAAACGAGGAGCT
>DATGHT010000028.1:0-2658 GCA_035307865.1 Candidatus Eremiobacteraceae bacterium
GGTACCGCAGAGAAGGGATTCGCCATCCGGATTTCTGCCGTCGTCGCGTCCAGCACCAGCGCGTGCGCATCATGCAGCCGGCGCCAACCCGAACGCACCGCATCGGTCGAAAGGCCGGTCGCTTGCACGATCTCCGTCGCACTCGGTGCTCTGCCGAGCTGCGTGAAACGCTGATAGGTGATGTTACGCAGATCGATGTCCTGACCGTCCATGGCGCAGTATTTTGCTAGCGTTCTCGGCTTGACCCGCGGGCAAGCTCTAGGTCTAGGTCCGCGGTTGACCGAAGATTCGCCGCACAATGCCACGCGTCAGTAGAGCCAAGGATAGGCCTGCGAAGGCGACCTCATTGCCTACAGGCACGGTGACGTTTCTTTTCACCGATATCGAAGGCAGCACCCGACGGTGGGAAGCGCATCGGGATCAGATGGCGCGCGCCGTCGCCCGTCACGAGCAACTCATGCGGGGCGCAGTGAACGATCACGGCGGCATCGTCTTCAAGACCGTGGGGGATGCGTTTTGCGTCGCCTTTGACCAGCCACAGAAAGCGGTCGCGGCAGCCCTCGCCGCCCAACGCGCTCTGGCAGCGGAGGATTTCAGCGCGGTGGAGGGCTTGCGCGTGCGGATGGCCCTCCACACCGGCACCGCATACGAGCGTGATGCGGACTATTTCGGGCCGGCGGTGAATCGCGTGGCTCGCCTGCTTGCGGTCGGACACGGTGGCCAGATCCTTGTATCTGGCACCGCCACCGATCTGCTGCAAGGGTCATTGCCGCCAGAGACCAGTTTGCGCGATCTTGGTGAGCATCAACTCCGCGATCTCGCATATCCGGAACAAGTCTATCAGCTCGTCGCCGCAGGACTCGTCGACATCTTTCCACCCTTGCGATCGCTCGCGTCGTTGCCCAATAACTTGCCGCGACAAGCTACGCCCTTCATCGGTCGCGACCAAGAACTAGCCGAGGTAAAAGCGCTTGTAGGAAAGTCGCGAATCGTCACCGTGGTAGGTACGGGCGGTGTGGGGAAGACGCGGACTGCGCTCCAGGTAGGTGCCGATCTGCTCGATGGATCGGGAGACGGCGTGTGGTTCGTGGACCTGGCGCAAGTGCCTGGCGGCGAGTACGTCGCACCCGCGATCGCTCAGATCTTCGGCCTGCCGACGAGCTCTGACCACGACCCGATCGACGATGTGCTGGCGCATTTGAAGAACAAGCGCTTGTTGCTCATCCTCGATAACTGCGAGCACGTCGTGTCGGTAGCGACGAGCGTCGCCGCCGCGATCATCAAAGGGTGCCCACAGGTTTCTGTCCTCGCGACGAGCCGCGAAGGTCTGAACGTGCATGGCGAGCAGATCTATAGGATGCCGTCGCTCTCGGTGCCTCCGGCCGGCACGGCGTTGTCCGCAGAACAGTCCTTGGGATACGCCGCGGTCGCGCTCTTCGTGGTTCGTGCTTCGGCACTTGATGCGCAATTCTCGCTGACTGATGAAAAGGCGCAAGTCGTCGCCGATATCTGCCGCCGTTTAGACGGCATCGCGCTAGCGATCGAATTGGCGGCGGCCCGGGTGACCATTCTGAATCTCAAGCAGTTGTCGCAGCGCTTGGACGAGCGATTCCGTCTCTTGACGGGCGGCGATCGCACAGCATTGCCGCGCCAGCAAACGATGCGCGCAGCGATCGACTGGAGCTACGATCTGTTATCCGACGAAGAGCGGACGATCTTCAGGCGGCTGGCTGTTTTTCAAGGGGGTTGGACGTTGGAGGCGGCCGGCGACGTCTGTGCAGACGATACGTTGGACGAGTTCACGATCTTTGACGTCCTGTCATCGCTGGTAAACAAGTCACTCGTGGTCGTAGAGTTCGATCAGGACGCACAGCGGTATCGCTTTCTTGAATCGCTGCGTCAGTATGCTCTCGAACGCTTGCGCAAGCAAGGAGAGTATGACGTGGTGGCGGCTCGCCATGCGCGCTATTTCGCTGCCTACGGGCGTCAACTGGCGGAAAAATGGCAGCGCATTCCTGAGGTCGCGTGGACCGCTCTCGCGGAATCGGAGCTTGACAACGTCCGTGCCGTCCTGCAATGGGCGCTCGCCGAAGCTCACGACCCAATGCTGGGGTCGGAACTGGCCGAACGGCTCTGGGCCTACTGGTTCGGAAGGTCAACGCATGAGGGGCGCCGTTGGCTCGAGATGGCCCGGTCGAATGTTAACCCCGACAACAATCGGCAGTTAAGCGTGGCCATTGACCTTGCCTTATCGCGGTTGCTGATCAATTCTTCTTGGCGGTCTGCGGTCGCTGCCTGTGAACGCTCGCTGGACGGCGCGCGGGCGCTCGCCGATGATCGACCATTGGTGCGGGCGCTATTTTATCTAGGGGAGGCTCGTATGTTTCAAGGTCGGTTAGCCGAAGCAGAGCCGCTCTTAATTCAAGCGCGCGAACTATCTCAGCGGCTCCACGATCGCTATCGCGAGACAGCGGCGACTCAACAGTTGGCGAAACTCTACTTGGAACAAAAGCAGTACGAGCAGGCGCGCGAGTTTATGACCACCGCTATGCGTTTTTATGAGAGTCGGGGACCCGAGCGCAACTACGGATTGGCCTTGATAGAACATGCGACTCTGGAACGGACAACCGGTAACAATGAGGGCGCAATTGCTCTTGC
>DATGHT010000029.1:0-2606 GCA_035307865.1 Candidatus Eremiobacteraceae bacterium
CTCTGCGCCACCGCGCATTCCGCGGCTACGCCGACTACATGCAAACGCCGCAATTTTGGCATGCCTTTGACGTGCTCGTCGCTGAAGCTGCAGCAGCCGCCACCGCGATCATGTGCTCGGAGAGCCTATGGTGGCGCTGTCACCGCCGGCTCATCGCCGACGCCGCAGTGCTCACCCAAGGAATGGACGTGCAGGATCTATTCCACGACGGCAGGCTCGTCGCACACCGCGTTACGGATGGAGCGCGGGTGCACGGCAGTGTAGTCGTCTACGACGTCGTTAGTGAACCAACGTGACGAGACCATCGGTCAATCCGTAGCGAGCGCCCGTGATCTGGAGCTTTCCTGAAGCTACGTGTTCGGCAAGGATTGAGGAGCTTGCGTGCAACTGCGCCACCACGTTTTTGACGTTGGCGCGGATTGCATTTTCCAGCGTATCGCCCGGCTTCCCCATCACCGACTCCGCCGCGGGCTTGATGGCCGCCACGATCGATCCGATATGTCCTGGTGCGCTCGCGTGCGTCTCCACCGCCTCGAGCGTTGCGGAGACCGCGCCGCACTTTTCGTGGCCGAGCACCACGAGCAGCGGTGAACCGAAATGCAGGACCGCATACTCCAAGCTGCCGATCGCATTAGCGTCGGCAATGTTGCCGGCGATGCGCACCGTGAACAAGTCACCCAAGCGTTGATCGAAAATCACTTCAGGCGGCACGCGCGAGTCTGCGCACCCCAAGATCAGCGCGAACGGATGCTGGCCGCCGGCAACTTCGGCTCGGCGATCGAAGTTCTTGTTGCAATTGACCGCAACGTCTTTCGCATAGCGCTGGTTGCCCTGCATGAGCAGGTCGAGCGCCTCCGCCGCGGTTTTCTGCTGCGTCGACGCTGGCGCTGCAAACGCTTGGCCGCTGCCGAACGCCGCCAAACCTAACGCAGAATATCCGATCGTTTGCAGAAAGCATCTGCGCGTAGCCGCGCACACGAAATTGTAGAGTGACACAATAGCACCCGCTTTCTTTCAGAGGCGACGGACGTTCGCGCGCAAAAGCGCTTTTTCTTCCCGTTTCGCAACGGCGTTGATGGGAATGTTATAGGCAAACCGCCGGGAGCTTCGACATGCAATACCGGGTACTCGGCCGCACGGGCGAGCGCATCTCAATGCTGGGCGTGGGCGGCTTCCACTTGAGCAAACCACAAGACGAGCGCGAGGCGGTTCGAATCGTTCGCAGCGCGCTCGATCGGGGCGTCAATTTTCTCGACAATTCGTGGGACTACGCCGAGGGCGACAGCGAGCGGCGCATGGGCAAAGCGTTGCGCGACGGCTATCGCGAGAAGGCGTTCCTGATGACGAAAATCGACGGGCGCACGGCGCAAAGCGCCACTAAACAGCTGGAAGAGTCGTTGCAGCGCTTGCAAGCCGACTACATTGATCTGCTGCAGTTTCACGAAGTGATCCGCATGGACGACGTCGATCGCATCTTCGCGCCACGTGGCGCGCTCGAGGCTGTCCTACGAGCGCGCGCAGCGGGCAAGCTGCGCTACATCGGCTTCACCGGCCACAAAAGCCCCGACATCCACAAGCACATGCTGGAGGTCGCCCAGCAGAACGACTTCACGTTCGATGCGCTGCAGATGCCGCTCAACGTCATGGATGCGCATTACCGGAGCTTCGAGCAGATCGTCTTACCGTTAGCGCTGCAAAAGCAGATGGGTGTGGTCGGGATGAAACCCATGGGCGACCCCTTCATCCTCGACAGCAAAGTCGTCAGCGCTCGCGAATGTTTGCGCTATGCGATGAGCCTGCCGGTGAGCGTCACCATCACCGGCATCGATTCAATGAAGATCTTGGATCAGGCGCTGGACGTCGCTGAAAACTTCACGCCGCTGACGCCGCAAGAACGCGCCGACCTCTTGCAGCGTACGGCTGCCAGCGCGCGCGACGGCCGGTTCGAGCGCTACAAGGCAAGCCAGCATTTCGACAGCACCTCGGTCCACCCGGAGTGGCTAGGCTGACTTCAGGCCGGCACGTGCTGGCTCAGGAATTCATCCAACCGCGCAATGCATTCCGGCGCGTTGCGCCGGCCCAGCCCGACGCGAAAATGCTCGTCTCCGAATTCGAGTTCGACACTGGGCAGCAACAGCACCCCGCTCGTCTTGACGAGCTCATCGCAAAATGTTGTGCTGCCTTCAGCGCCGGTGTAGCGCACGAGCCCAACCGGGCTAGCCTGGAGTTTATGCCACGAGAACAGACCCGCGTGGCGAGCCAGAAATTCGTCAAACGTACGTAGGTTGGCGCTGATGATCTGTAGGCTGCGTTCGTGCAGCGTGCGGCGATGTTTCAGCGCAACGCACGCGAGCAATTCATCGATCGCACCGTTACAGAGCGACAAGTAGTCTTTGAAACGTTGCATTGCTTGCAACAGCGTTTGGTCGCGAGTCGCGATCCAGCCGATGCGCACGCCCGGCAATCCGAACGACTTCGACAAGCCGCCGATCGATACGGCCCGCTCGTAGAGATCGGCCGCCGGCGGCAACCGCAGCGCCGGGTCCTGTTCCAGAAATCGAAAGATCTCATCGCTGAAAAGCCATAAACCCCGCGCGCGTGCGATC
>DATGHT010000030.1:0-3453 GCA_035307865.1 Candidatus Eremiobacteraceae bacterium
AGGGCGTAGCCGCAAGCCGTCAGCGCCCGCGCGCGCAGCAACAGCCGTCTCAAAGAAACCGGCGACGCACGATCCGCTGCCGCACAAGATGGTGGCGGCAGCGCCGGTTGCTGCAAGGCGCTGGCGGGCGGCTGCAATTTCGGGATGAGCTCGTTCGACCACGTCTTGAAAGTCGTTGTGCAGCAGGGTACCAAAACGTTCGAACTCTGCCCGTAAGACGGCCGTGCACATCGTCTCCGCCAGTTGTGATTCGGCGGCATCAGGCAGCGCGCGCACGAGTTGGTCAGCGGCGGAATGAGCACGCACGGAGTCGAGCAGCTCGTACGCTTCTGCAGTCGCCATGCTCGCGGCTGGTTTGAGCAGCACGATCCCCCAATCGGGCAGCGAGCCGGATTGCGGACGAACCTCGTTGCCGGTACCCGCCACTATTTTCAACCCGGGGTGCAGGCAGGCCGTGACGTCCGAGCCGGTCTGCGCAGCCGCAGCTTCGATCTGGTGGGTAGGCACCGGACTGCCGTGCGCAGCAAGCAAGTGCGCGATGCCGAGCAGCGCGGCGGCCGCGTCCGCACTGCCTCCCCCCAAACCCGCCTGCAACGGTATGCGCTTGCGAACGTGAACTCGCACGGCCGGCAGCGAGCGGCTTAATGCTCGCAACGCTCGATCGGCCAGGTTCTCAGCGCCGCGGATCCTTTGGTCGTCGCAGGTCACCGCAAAGCCGCCTTCGGAGCCGAAAAACTGTACTTCATCCGCCAGATCGAGATCCACGACTACCGATAGAATCGTATGCAATGGACTGCTGTTTTTGGCCCCCACGCGCAAGCGGAGGTTGAGTTTGGCCGGGGCTTTCCGCGTCAAAAGGAGGGGTCCGGCTTGCGTCATGAGCCTGCTTGCTTCACCGGTCTGCTCATGTCCCGCTTGCCCCGTCCTCCTGCCTTGTGCGAAATAACCGATATTTTATAGAGAAGTCACGGCCAACCGGCTCGGAATCCAATTTGCGGGGAGTATTGACGCCAGTGGATACTTTGGTGACCCAACAACAACAAAAGCCTCCCGAACTCGACAGCTTGTTGCGGCAGATGCTCGCACTCGGCGCGTCGGACTTGCATCTCAAAGCAGCGGCGCCGCCCATGGCTCGCGCGCACGGTATCCTCAAACCGCTGAGCGAGCGCCCGCTGTCGCTTCCCGAATGCGAAAATCTCATCTTCTCTTCGATGACGCATTCGCAACAGCAAGAGTTCATGGAAACCAAGGAGCTCGACTACGCGTACGGTTTGCACGGCCACGGGCGCTTCCGCGTGAACGCATATTTCCAGCGCGGTACCGTCAGCGCCGCCTTCCGTTCCGTGCGACTCGATATTCCAAGCTTCGAGGAGCTTCGTCTCCCGCCGGTCCTGCGCGGCTTGTGCGATCACCGTGACGGCATCATCTTGCTGACCGGTGCGACCGGCACCGGCAAGTCGACGACGCTGGCATCCATGATCGACTTCATCAACGCCACCCAACGCCGTCACATCGTGACGATTGAGGATCCGATCGAGTACATCCACGTCGACAAGATGTCGATCGTGTCGCAGCGCGAAGTCGGCATCGACACCGAATCGTTCACGATCGCGCTCAAGCAAGCCCTGCGGCAAGATCCGGACGTGATCCTCATCGGCGAGATGCGCGACCCGGAAACGATCATCACTGCGCTCACCGCGGCCGAAACTGGCCACTTGGTTCTTTCGACGTTGCACACGCAGAACACGACGCAAGCCCTCGAGCGTATCATGGACGCGTTGCCAGAGGCCAATCGCAAGATGTTCATGGTGCAGCTCGCGACCAGCTTGCGCGGCATCGTATCGCAGCGTTTGCTCACGCGCTTGGACGGCGCGGGCCTCGTCCCCGCAGTCGAGGTGCTCATCGCCACGCCGACGATCAAGAGCTTGGTGATGGAAGGCAAGTTCAGCGAGATGTATCAGTACATCTCGGGCGGACGCTTCGACGGTATGCAAACGTTCACGCAATCGCTCATCGATCTCTACCAGAGCGGCTTGGTCACCGAAAAGGAAGCCTATTCAAAAGCCGACCGTCCGACGGAGTTTCGTCTCGCGATCGAAGGCCACATCACAAGCGGCGCCGACCTGCAAGAGATGGGCGCGTACTAAGCACGACAGGGACATGATGTCACATGCATCATAATCTGGGGCGCCGCAGTGCGCCCCATTGTCATTGCGGCAATGAAGACCCCGGCACAGCGCTCGCGCAATCCGCTGAGTGACTGGTACTCCCCGTATTTCGGCCCGACGACGCTGCTGCTGGCTGCCGCCGTGCTCATCCTCTCTGTGCAAGTAGGCCGATACGTCGGCAGGCAGGCGCTGCACGACGTCAGCGACGTCCCCACGCCGGCCGCCATCCACGTCTCGAAGCTGCGACCGGCAACAAAACCGGTGCCTCGGCGGCTGAATACACACACGCTTCATTCCAAGGCGCATCCCTAGCACCGCGTCCCGCGACAAAAGCGTCATGATTGTTCCCAGCGGGGTACCCGGCCGCGGTAATTTTTGCTAGCATGGAGAACGAAACGACGAGGGAGTTGCTTGTGAAACAAAAAGGCACGGAAAAAGTCAAGCGCGGTCTCGCGCAAATGCTCAAAGCGGGCGTGATCATGGACGTCACCACGCCGGAACAGGCGATCATCGCGCAAGAAGCGGGAGCGGTCGCCGTGATGGCGTTGGAGCGCGTTCCCGCCGACATACGCAAGGAAGGCGGCGTCGCACGCATGGCCGCCATCGAAATCGTGCAGCGCATCATGGATGCGGTGACTATTCCGGTGATGGCCAAGGCGCGCATCGGCCACTTCGTCGAGGCGCAAGTGCTCGAGGCGCTGGGCATCGACTTCATCGACGAAAGCGAAGTGCTGACCCCCGCCGACGAACATTATCACATCGACAAGAAACCGTTCACCGTTCCGTTCGTCTGCGGTGCGCGCAATCTGGGCGAAGCGCTGCGCCGCATCGCCGAGGGCGCGGCGATGATCCGCACCAAGGGCGAGGCAGGCTCCGGCAACATCGTTGAAGCCATTCGCCACTTGCGTCAGGTCAACGACGAAATCCGGCGCTTGGCAGGACTGCCGGGTGAGGAACTCGTCTCGGTCGCGCGCGATCTCGGCGCGCCGTTGGAGCTCGTGCGTGAAGTCGCGGAGCTCGGCCGCTTGCCGGTCGTCATGTTCGTGGCGGGCGGCATCGCGACGCCGGCCGACGCCGCGTTGTGCATGCAACTCGGTTCCGAAGGCGTGTTTGTCGGATCGGGAATCTTCAAGAGCGCGAATCCAGCAAAAACCGCGAAGGCGATCGTCGAGGCGACCCACTACTTCGACGATCCCAAAGTCGTGCTTGAGGTCAGCAAAGAACTGGGCGCGCCGATGGCCGGCTTGGAAATCAGCCAAATACCGAAAGACCAGCTGCTCGCCGG
>DATGHT010000031.1:0-2026 GCA_035307865.1 Candidatus Eremiobacteraceae bacterium
CAATTGCTTGGGCGGGAACACTCGTTGCTTTACCTTGCCTACCATTCGACGATTGAGGCAGTATCTTTTAAGCATGATGGTCCAAGCCGCAGGCTAGCCCTTCTTATTCACCCAAAATAGCGCAATCGCGAGGGCTCGTCGGAATTGTTTGCGCAGACGCACGACCCCGCGCTCGCGTCGAGCAATGCTGACGCAGCGGCTGACGATTTGCTTTTTGCTTGGTTGGGGTTTCGACGACGGGCTCGATGCGGCGACACTGCCGCGATGGCTATGGCCCAGTGGCGCAGAGGCGGCCGGCGAGCGCGCGAAAGACCGCGCGCTCGGGGCATGCCGTGGGAAGATAGACGCGGATACGGGCAACACCCTCGACGATGCGCGCAGCGATCTTGATCAGACGCAGGCGGATCGTTGCGAACTCCGCGAACGATAGCGGCGAGCGCTTGGGAGCGGCATTGCGCACGGCAAGCAAGAGCCAATAGGCGGCAGTGTGCAGGATCAGGCGAAACTGGTTGGCTTTGGGATCGCGGCAGGAGGTGCGGTCGGAAGCGAGCTGGCCCTTGTGCCACTTGATGAAGTTCTCGGCGTTTCCACGCGCGCAATAAAGGGTTTCGTAAAGATGACGGGCGCCGGCCTTGAGCGAGGTGACGACATAGCGCACATCCAACCCCTTCGGGGTTGCCTCGATGCGCGCCACCAAGCGCCGCTCCTTGTCCCAGCTTTTGGCGCCGTAGCGAAAGGCCTTGAAGCCGCGCACCTTGTCCTTGCCCGAAAGCGCGCGTTGCACCGCGATCGCGTCGGCCGCGTCGCGCGTCAGAGCAGCCAGAGCATCGTTGCCAGAAAAACCAAAAACGTAGTCCACACCTGGGGTTTCCTCGCACCACTCCATCGCCTCGTCGCGGCCGTAATGGCTGTCGCCCCGCACCATGATGTGGACCTTGGGCCAATGCCTGCGGATGCGCTTGACGACGCGCTTGAGAACCGTGCGAACCTCCGCGCCGGACGGCGTCTTGCCCTCGCGCAGGATCATCGCCACCGGCTTGCCGCTTGCCGCTTCATAGATGTGGATCGGCAGAAAGCAACGCTCGTCGTAATGGGCGTTGAACAGCGACAGCTGCTGATGGCCGTGCACCGTGTCGCAGGTGTCGTCAATGTCGAGCGTGATCGCGGACGGCGCGTGTCGGTAGCTGTCGCAGAACTGATCTACCAGCCCCGCCATCAGCCGGGCGATCTCGATCTTCGAGGGCGCATTCTCCAGCCGCGACATGGTGGGCTGCGAGCACAAAGGGGCGCCGCTCTCCGGCGCATGCCCGACTGCCATCTTGAAAATCGGATCGTACCGGAGCGAATCGCAATCATCGGCATCCTCGTAGCCCGCCGCAATGGCGAACATCCGCAGCCGAAGCATCTCCTCAAGCGGATGCTCAATGCGCTCGGGCTTGCGTCGATCCCGGATGCACGATGCAAGCCGCGTCGCCAGCCCCAGCTTCTTCTCGACGCCGCGCAGCAGAAGCACGCCTGCGTCCGATGAGAGCTGCCCGCCGTCGAATCCAACGCTCACTTTCTTGCGGGCAACCGATGGAAGATCGAACGGAAGAAGAGTAGCTTCGCTCATGACGGGTGTGGCATTCCTCAATCGATCCGTGATTCGGCTTTGCAACCAAAATCATGAATCGAATTGCGCCTTTCCGCTACATCCGTCGCTCGTTTCAGGCAATTTGGGTGAATAAGACGGGCTAGCCCTTCTTATTCAGCCGGACTGGGATTTGCGCTGGCGGGCATGGCGCAAAGCGTTGAGCTTGCGTAGGGAATGGGTGTCGAGACCATTCTGCGCGCGTCGCGCCTCACTGCCCACCCGCCATGACCGACGATAATCAACTCAGCTTCAACCTGCCATCTGTTTCGCGAAAAAAAGTCACAGCTGCGTTCGATGGTGGCCGACTATCTTCGGATAGCGGAGTGATGCTGCTAGCGCTGGCCGATCGCCGGCGCCGAGTTGCTGACACGCTCGCGGCGCTTATTGCCGACC
>DATGHT010000032.1:0-10541 GCA_035307865.1 Candidatus Eremiobacteraceae bacterium
ATCGGCGATCAGCTGCACTGGGGCTGGTTGCAAGGTGTCGACCTCAACGCCTACCGCTTCATGATCTACGGCCTGATCCTGGTGCTCGTCATGCTGTTTCGCCCCGAAGGTCTCATCCCAAGCGCGACGCGGCGTGCGGAGCTGCGCGCGAATCATGATGAAGCAAGCGGGATCACCGGCGGCGACGTTCCGGCGACTGCGGAGCATCTCGGCTGATGGCGCTGCTCTCGTTGCGCGGCCTCACCAAGGCGTTCGGCGGCTTGTGCGCGGTGAAAGACTTGTCGCTGGACGTGGAAAGCGGGCGCATCGTCAGTTTGATCGGCCCGAACGGGGCCGGCAAATCGACCGTTTTCAATTTGATCACCGGCATCTACGAACCGACGAGCGGGGAGATCATTTTCGAAGGGCGCTGTTTGAACGGACTACGGCCTTACGAAGTCAGCGCGTCGGGCATCATGCGCAGCTTCCAAAACATCCGCTTGTTCGCGTTCATGACGGTCTTGGAAAACGTGATGGTGGGCGAGCACGCGCGCATGCGCGCGGCGATTTGGGATGGAGCCCTGCACACGCCGCGAGCGCGTCGCGAGGATGCGGCAGCGCAAGAGAAGGCGCTGGAGCTGCTCGAGTTCGTGGGCTTGACGCGCATGGCATCAGAGTGGGCGCGCAACCTGCCCTATGGCATGCAGCGCCGGCTCGAAATTGCGCGCGCACTTGCGGGCGAGCCGAAGCTGTTGCTGCTGGATGAACCCGCAGCCGGCACGAACCCGGCGGAAAAGCACGCCTTGATGGCGTTAGTCCAATCCATTCGGCAACGCGGCGTCACGATCGTGCTCATCGAGCACGACATGCGCTTGGTGATGGAAATCTCCGACGAGGTGCACGTGCTCGACTATGGCGAGGAGATCGCGCACGGCACCCCCGACCAAGTCCGCCGCAATCCGCGCGTCATCGAAGCCTACTTGGGGAAAGGCGCGTGAGCGAGCCGGTTCTCTCGCTGGCCGGACTGCACACGTTCTACGGCCGCATCCCCGCGTTGCGTGCGCTCAGCCTCGAGGTGCGGGCCGGCGAGATCGTCGCACTGATCGGCGCGAACGGTGCAGGCAAGACGACGACGCTGCGCACGATCTCCGGTCTGATTCGGCCGGCGCGCGGCAGCATCACTTGTTACGGCGCGAACTTGGTAGGATTGTCACCCGATGCGATCGTGCGCAAGGGCGTCGTCCACTCGCCTGAGGGGCGGCGTATTTTTCCACGCCTCACGGTGCTCGAGAATCTGCGTCTCGGCGCCTATGCCCGGGTGGACAAGGACACGTCTGCCGATTTCGAGATGGTCCTCGCATTGTTTCCGCGGCTCAAAGAGCGGCTGATGCAGAAGGGCGGCACGCTTTCGGGCGGCGAGCAACAGATGCTCGCGATCGGGCGCGCGCTCATGGCGAAACCGCGCATCTTGTTGCTGGACGAGCCGTCGCTTGGGCTTTCACCCATCCTGGTCGACACGATTTTTGCCGTCATCCATGACGTGAACCGCCGCGGCGTCCCGATTCTCTTGATCGAGCAGAATGCGCGCAAGGCGCTGCAAGTGGCGCACCGCGGCTATGTCTTGGAGACCGGCACCATCGTCAAGTCGGGCGCGGCGCAAGCGCTCCTGGCTGACGATGACGTTCGCAAGGCCTACCTCGGGGAAGACTGACGCGCCCTCCGCTGCGGCGCCCCAAACTGTCTTATGGCGAGGGCAGCAGCTTCATTAGATAGTCGTTCTCTGGCGTTCCGTAGGCGATCCAGACCGCGTGGGTGGTCGGATCGACGGTGACGCTGTGGGTGCGCCGCGGCACCGTGATGTTACCGAGCGATTCCAACCCGCTGTCGGTTTCCTGGACCACCGAGAGCTGGCCCGTGCCGCTCGCGCAATACACGCGCCGCTTCCCTGGGTCGAAGGCGATCTGATCCACCTCGGTCGCGATGTCCGCGCTGGCTAACACGGCCCCCGTCGTCATATCCAGCATCACAAGTTTGCCGTTGCCGCCGGCTGAGAACACCCGCTTTGCAGCGGTGTCGATCGCCAGGCCGGTCAGGTCGGAAGCCGGTGCCGTCGGCCACTTTGTGACGACGGTGTTGGTGGAGGGGTCGATGACCGCGACGCCGGCCGGTGCGACGATGTTCTGGTAGATGCGATCCGATCCGGGGTCGTAGGCGAGATACTCGAGATCGCCGCCGATGGGAATCGCTCCCAAGAGCTTGTCGGTTTTTCCGCTGACCATGACAATGGAGCCGTTGTCGGCACGATCGCCATACGCGACGCCGCGCTTGCTGTCGAACGTCACCGCGTCGATCGGACCGTCGATGGCCAAGTAATTGTTGAGCACGAGATTCTTGCGGCTGACGTCGTTCATACCCGGGCGCCGGCTCGTGCCTACGAAATACTTGCCGTCCTTGATGTCGACTGCGATACCATGCGCTTCACCGAGGTCGATCTGACGATCAACGCTACCGCTTGTCATATTGACGATGTCCAACGTGCGGCTGCCGGTGTGCGCGATCAGCAACCGGTGCAAGCGTTCGTCGACGACGAGATAGTCGAATCGGCCGGGCGCTCGCGGCAGCACCATGGGAGGCTGTGCGACCAGGGGTGGCGTCTCGGCTGCGCCGGCGAGCAGGCTCACCGCAGGAACGAGCAGCGCCGCGGCATACGCGATGATCAACAGTCTTCTCATGATGAATGTTTTCCTCACTCTGTCTTGGCGCCGATGCCCAAGCCGTCACCGACAGGGATGATAGTGGCACGCAGTTGCGGATGGTGTAAGAATACTTCATTGAAGCGGCGGATCGATTGCGTGGTCTCGGGATCGTCGGCACTCGGCGGCTGCGCCGCCTGGTGATGCCACAAGAGGTTGTCTGCCAGAAGCAAACCAGGCGTCTTGAGCAGCGGCAGCGCGGCCTTGAAGTACTGCTCGTACTCTTCTTTGAGCGCGTCGATGAAGACGATGTCGAAATGGTTCTTCGGAAGACCAGGCAGCGCGGACAGAGCCGGTTGATTGATCACCTCGATGCGGTCTGCGACGCCCGCGCGTTCCCAGAATTGCCGTGCGATGTCGGTCCGCGCCCGGTCCGGATCGATCGTGACGATCCGTCCGCTCTCCGGCTGTGCGAGCGCGAACCACAGCGTTGAATAGCCGTAGGCCGTACCGATCTCGAGCACGTTTTCGGCACGCAGCGCGGACGCCATCACGCCCAGCATGCGACCCGTTTCACGATTCACGATCGGAATGGTGTCTTCGAGTCCGCGTTTTTCCAACGCCGCCAGCACCGGATCGATGTCGGGATGGCTTCGCGACAAGTAGCGCAGATCGCGCTCGCAGACCTCATCCGAAACCCCATCCGATCCCGCCGACCGTCCCAGCTTTTCTAGCAGAGCACCGCCCTGACGGGCAGCGGTCTGAATGCGGTCAAGCGTGCCCGGCGATTCACCACTGCGTTTGCCTTCGAGTTCGGCGCTCGTCAGAATCGTCGTGAATACGCCGTTGAGGTCGTGGACGTATTGTTTGATGTCTGATTTCACAAAAACCGCCTAACTGTCATAAGAGTGAAAGCTGGTCGCGATCTTCCCCGGCCGCGCTGCGCGCGTCGGGCGGCACCAGTTCGCCGAAACGCGCGACGAAGTCTGCGACCCGGCGCAACAAATATTCGCGATCTTCATCTTGCGCGTATTCTTCGAGCAGCCCCAGCTCGCCGCCGGCCCGTTGGTATACGCGCACCCGGTCACCTACTGTGAGCCCGCGCTCCGAGAGCGCGCTTGCCAACCGGCGATTACCCGGGGAGTTGAAGGTCTTCGACGTGATAGATTCGCGGCGCGCGAACTCGTCCGGAGCGAGCTTGCGGTCCTGGATCCGATCCATCAACTCGCGGACGACTTCGGCGATCTCGCCCGGACGGTTCTCGATGAGCAGCTTGGCGATGGTTTGGATGAGCGAGCGGCCGAAGGGCTCATCGCGCCCCGAACGCAAGGCCGACCCGCGCATGATGATTTCGCCCGAAAGGCGTTGTAAGACGTAGTTTTTCGCTTTGAGCGAGAGCATCGCAGCATAGCGTTCCTCGGCGACCAGATGCAAGTCGTCGCTGAGCGTTTGGGCGACGGCCTGCACGACCTGTTCGGGAGATTGCGGCTGCGGCGCGGTGAAAAAGGCGCCGTCCGTGTCCGCTTCGATCACGGTCGAACCACGCTCTCGCAATCCGGCGACGATGCGCTGCATGACCTCGCGACCTGCTTCCGTGACGCGCGCTGCCGCGACGGGATCGTTGAAATGCAAGCCCGTCGTGCCCAGGAATCCAAAGAACGAGTTGATCAAGATCTTGAAGGCGTTCTGCAGTCCGTCAGACGCGAGAAAATCTTCTTCGCGGCCTGCCTGCTCCGCGGTCTTCGCGTCGCGCTTGGCTTGCAGGCGCATCTCGCGCAGGCCGCGCAGCATGGGCAGGAATACGCCGAGATCGTCGTCCCACGGCGCGATGCCGCGAGCCAGCATGAGCGACGGATACAGGCTCTCGACATCGCACTTCATGACGTTGTGGAACACCCCCGTTGCAAACGCGGCGCTGAAAGCGCCTTCGATGGGCGTCGTGGGGCGCGGCCGCGGAATGGAATGCCGTTCGCGCAGATAGGCGCGCACCATGAGACGTTCGATGCGGCTGCCGATCCCGATGAACGCGATGCCCTGGAGCGTCTCCGGAACCATCTGGACTTGATAGAACTCATTGGGCGTCACGAGCTTGGAGAGCCGGTTGGTATCGCGGGCGTCATCAAGACAGTACGCCTTGAGCTTGGCGCGCATGTCGCGGTCGGCCCAAAGGGCCCGCATGTTGGCGGCATCGACGAGCGTGCGCGACTCGTCCCCGATGCCCAGGTGCCGCACGATGTGCTTGAGCTTGTAGTTTGGAAGGCGGCGGCCGACATCCCAACGGATGGCGCCGACGAAGGTGTCGACGATCTGCCGCCCTTCGATGCGGTAGTACTTGATTTGCATGCCGCTGTGCGTGCTGCGGCGGATGCTTTCGTCTAACCACATCGGCACGCGCGGGTCACGCCCGAGCGCCAACGGTACTCCGTGCCGCTTCGCGCGCTCGGCCAGGTACCACAAGTCGAAATTGAAGACGTTGTGGCCCTCGATGAGGTCCGGATCGCGCTCGTTGACGATCGTGACGAACTCCGCGATGAGCGCGCCCTCGTTCGGAAAGTCGTCCAGCGACAAGACCCGCTCGAACCCGCTGCTATCGGTGACGGCGATGATGCAGATGTCGCCGGCCTCGTGTTCCGGATTGACGTCGAGCGTTTCAATATCGAATTGAAGCCGCCGTAGCTCCGAAAAACGCAAGCCTTTGTAGAACGTGTCACCGCTCGCCACCAAATGAGCGGCGCTCGCATCCAAGTACGTCAAGCGCTGATCGGGGGCGAGGTTGCGCGCCAGGGACGCGGTCGCGCTTGCGTCTGACGTCAGCACGAGGTGGCGCAGCACGTGGCGCCCGGCGAGATCGATTGAAGCATGCTGCGACTTGCGCGCGACGAGCCAGCTTTGCAGCGGCACCACATCGCGTTGCGTTTGCGAGCCGGCTCTGCGGTAAAGAGCGGCGATGCCATGCTCGACGTCAGGTTCTATGGCGACGATGCCATCGCGGTTGCCATAACCAAAGATGAGATCGGTCGTATGCGGCACGGGCAAGCCTACCGTTTTGGCTTCGCGCGTCCCTGCGCTTTCAGTAACGCGTCGGTGTCGGCGTCGGCGTTGGTCCGGCGGGCGGCGATGCGACGGGTTGATCGCTCGGGAGCGGCATCGGGATGGGCGGCAAGCTCGCTTCCGGCAATGCGCTCGGTGTAAAGCTCGGCAGTGGTGATCCCGTGTATTCCGTGTTGGTCGCTGCCGGAACGGCGATGGGATTGGGTGGCGCAGTGGAAAGATTTCCCGTGTCGGGCGACGCGTAGCTGCCGACGTAGCCGGACGCCAGGATGTAGCCTGGGCCCGTGATCACGGGTGGAATACCCGGCACATAGTGCACCAGCTTTATCGCAAGCTCCAGTTTCAAATCATACGTTCCGTGCTTGCGGCGGCCGGTCGCGTTGCCGTGGCTCGAAGACTTCAGGGCGAAGCCCAACAACAATTTGTTCTGCGTGTCGATGAACGAGGTGCCGGTAGCCGGACCCGCCCCACGCAGCGCAGCCGAACCAAAACTGCCTGCGAACAGCTTGCCGCGCACGCTGGCCGTTCCGGTCGAACGCACCTGAAGGACGGAGTTGCTTTCGTCGCCGCTCAGCGGAGCCGCGCTGTTATCAAGGCCAAGCGCGACGGTGGCGTAGGGAAGCTTCACCTCGCCGCCGCTCTTCCAGCTCTTGCCCGCGCTCAAAACGTCGGCGTTGATGCCCGAGAGAATGATGCTTGCTGGGGCGAGATCCGCAGCGCTCCCTGCCACCGCCAGCGCACCATGTTCGTCGAGTTCCGGGCTGGGCGGCGGAGAGTACGGGGAAGCCGGGCTTGCAGTTCCATACGGCGCCGACGGCGTCGCCACGTACGTCGCGGCCGACTCCGTTGCGGACGGCGTCACGTGCGGAGCTGAGTTCGCGGTTGCCAGCGCCAACACCGCATGTCCGCTGCTGGACACTCCTTCGATCGTGAAGGCGACGCTCGTGCGCACGGTGTGCCGATAGTGCTTTGTGCGCGCCGTTCCCGAGGAGTCGCGAAACCGCACGACGAGATCTGCGCTGGTGTCGATCGCGTACACCTGTTGCTCGCCGATTCCGAACGCGTGCCCGCTCATCAGGAGAATCGTTTTCGGCGCCGGGGCCGTGTCAAAGCCTCGCGCCGCCAGCGCCAGCGCCAGGGTTGCCAACACGCCGGTCAGGTAGGCGTACGCTGCCGGACGTTTCAAGAGCCTATCCGCGGCGTGACGGTCGGAACCGGGGTGGCACCCATTCCGGTAGACTCGGGAAGCGGAGTCGGCGCCGGTTTTGGCGTCGCACCCGCAGCCGGCGTGGCCGCTCCAGCGCGTGGTGCTGTTTCGCCACTGTTTCGCGTGAGCGAGCTCAGCACGACATTCACCGTCGCCGAGTAGTTGCTGTGCGCTTGCGCTTGATTCGGTTCCCGCACTACGGTGAGCATCCGGATCGATTCTCCGATGAGCAAGTGATCGCGATCGTCATAGTACGATGTTCCGCCCATCGTCACGCTGCCCGAGGCTTTGCTGCCATCGCTGTTCTTTTTCAAGATGCCGTCCGCGGTTGACTGGATGACCGCAGCCGGAAAATGCTGGTAGAGCTTGCGGCTGGTCACGCGCCGCTGCACGGCAAGGCTGACGTAGTTGGTATCAATGGTCGTGCGCCACGTCTGACCGATCGCAAGCGACCGCTGGGAGACCTCGCGCGTGATCGCATTGGCGAAATTCAGGGCCTCGTCGATGCTGCGATCGAGGCCGCCCTGCACGCGGATCTGGCCATCGGGCAACACTTTGGCGAAAAAGTTTCCATGCAATTCGACCGGTTTACCGTCTTGCGTCCCACGAAAACCGGCTTCGACCTTCGCGTAGGCGGTGCCGTCTGCGCCGATACTATAGATGTGGAGCGTTTCCGTACCCGCGCCGACTGCCTCGCTGCTTTCTTCGGGGAGCGGTGGACGCGGCACGCGGTGTTGTTGCAATTCGAGGGTGACGGCATACACGAGCGTGTCGCCGGCAGCAAGCTGGCTTGCCGTGGCGGGCTCGCGGTTGCATAGTAACAATGCAATGACTGCGAGCAACGCAAACCGACCGGAACATTTCACGCCGACCCTCCGGGATGAGCGTAAGTGAACGAAAACGTGGGCAGTTTTGACAGCAAGCGCACATAAACCCCTTGCTGCGTTGAAGACGTGGGTCACAGCGCTGTGCGCCGTAGTGATAGTTGTTTCTCCTCAGCTAGCAAGCGCAGATGCAGACGGTTACGATTCGTCGCTTGCGCAAGCGGTTCGCACGGCGACGCAGCGCTACCGTTTGGTGTTGTGGGCGCGGCTCGACGGTTACGTCCAGTCAACCGATTATCTGAGCGCATTCGGCACCACCTATACCAACCACGATCGTTTCGATCCAGCAAGTTTGGGGCAACCCACGGTGCTCATGTATGATGAAGCCGGCCGGCTGGTGGCCTGCGGCTACCAGTACCGCACCGCGAGCAAGGTGATAGCGCCGCTCGCCGCCGTCACCGCCGACGCCTGGTACGCCATCCCGAGCCACCTGCACTACAATGTTGTGGTCAAAGGCGTCCAATATTACGAACAGCAGCTGTGGGATACGAACGAAGCTCCGACGGCTGCGGTCTTGATCCAAAGAAAGCTCATCCCGCCTGACTCGATCTTGAAGTATGCCTTCGTGCACCCCGCCACGAAGGCTATTCTCATCTGGGCCTGGCAACCCAATCCCAACGGGCTCTTCGACACCGAAAACCCTTCGTTGCCCTAACCGGGGACATCGTTGACCAATTCTGATATCGCCGCGCGATTGAACGAGATAGCCGCGTTGATGGAGTTCGATGCGGAGCCATTCTTCAAGATTAAGGCATACGAGCGCGCGGCGCGCAGTCTTGAGGACTGCGAGACGCCGGTACAGGAACTGATCGCCGCCGGCGCGCTGAGCGACTTGCCCGGCGTCGGCAAGGCGATCGCGCAGAAGATCGTCGACATCGACCGAACGGGCTCGTGCAAACATCTCGACGAGTTGCGCGCCAAATTCCCACCGACTATCTTGGAGCTGCTCACCGTCCCCGGCATCGGCGCCAAAACCGCCGTCACGCTCTATCGTGAACTGAACGTCGCCGGCCTGGACGATCTGCGCGCCGCGATCGCGGATGGCACGATCTCACGGGTGCCGCGCTTGGGGCCGAAGACCATCGAAAGCATGAAAGCGAAGCTGGAGCGCATCCAGGACCAGCCGAAGCGGATGCGCTTGGGCGATGCGTGGCCGCTGGCACGCGCGATCGTCGAAAAACTCAGCGCACTGCCGTATGCGAAAAACGTGACGTTAGCCGGAAGCCTCCGCCGGATGGAGCGCAGCGTGCACGATATCGATATCATTTGCACGAGCAGCGAGCCCGCCAAGGTGCTGGAGTCTTTTGCCAAGCTCGGTAAAGCAGAGCGCGGCAGCGGGCGCGCCAATACCAAAGGAACGATTTGGCTGCCCCAGGGTATCGCGGTTGATTGCCGCGTCGTGCCGCACGAGTGTTTCGGCAATCTGCTGCAGCATTTCACCGGCAACAAGGAGCATAACGTTCGCCTGCGTGAGTTCGCTTTGCGCAAGAAGCTCAAAGTGAGCGAGTACGGCATCGAGGATGAAACCGGGCGCGTCACCACGTGCGTCGATGAAGCCCAGGTCTACGAACATCTTGGGCTGCAGTTCATACCGCCGGAAATGCGAGTGGGGCTAAACGAGATTGACCTGGCACGCCGGCGCCGCCTGCCGGATCTGGTGGCGCTGCGCGATATTCGCGGCGACCTTCACGATCACACCGACTGGAGCGACGGCCACCGCAGCATCGAGCAGATGGCAGCTGCGGCCCAGGAGCGCGGGCGCGAATATCTTTCCATCTCCGATCACTCCTCGGGTCGCGCGGTCGCAAACGGCCTGTCGGTCGAGCGCTTGCGCGAACAAAAGCGCGCGATCGAGCGCGCTCAGAAAAATTATCGCATACGCCTGCTGCATTCATCCGAAGTGGACATCCGCGCCGATGGCTCGCTCGACTTCCCCGATGCGGTGCTGGCGAAACTCGATCTGGTGGTAGCTTCGATCCACTCTTCTTTCCGCGCGTCGAAAGAGCAACAGACGCAGCGGCTGCTGCGCGCGATCCACAACCCGTATGTGACGATCATCGGCCATCCCACGGGCGTGATGATCGAAGATCGCGACGGCTATGAGTTTGACAGCGAGGTTGTTTTTAAAGCCGCGGCAGAAACCGGCACCGCGCTCGAGATCAACTGCAACCCCGCGCGTTTAGACCTGCCGGCAGATCTGGCACGTCGTGCAAACGAACTGGGCTGCACGTTTTCGATCGACACAGACGCGCACTATATCGAGAACCTCGACAACCTGTTCTACGGCGTCGGCACCGCCCGCAAGGCGGCGATCACCAAAGACCGGGTGCTTAACGCTCGCGCGGTGGACGAGGTGCTCGAGTTCAGCAGCCGCAAGCGCAAGAAGCTGGCAGCCCGGTAACGCGCTGGTTTGGGCCCGCTAAAGCTTGCGCGAGGAAGTCCGAATTCGCAGGCGGTCGGCGAGCGGCTCCGGCAGCTCGAATTGCGGATTTGTGTAGTCCGTCGTAAAATAGCCATGGTAATCGCTGCCGCACGAATGGATTTTGCGCCCATGGTGGCTGATCGCCAACAGTCTCGCACGCTGCTCCGGCTTGTACGGGGCATACAAGGCCTCTAAACCGTCGCACACCTCGAGAACCTCACCGATCAGCTCGTCGCTCCCGAGCGAATAAGGGTGAGCGAGAAGAGAAACGCCACCCGCTCCTGTGAGAACGCGAGCTGCCTCGG
>DATGHT010000033.1:0-10529 GCA_035307865.1 Candidatus Eremiobacteraceae bacterium
TGCGTTCGACTTTGGCCCGCGCGAGAGCCGAGCCCGGCTTGCGTGACCAATCCTCGGCGTTGACGAGGCGGACGAACAACGCGTGGCTGTCCGCGAGCCCTTCGTCGGGGCGCCCCATCGCTTGCACCAGCGCGGCGATGAGCTCCGCATCGTTGCGGACGTTGAGCGGCGGCTCGACCGCTTGAGCGAATGCTTGGCGGCGGCCTTCCAAGTTGGTCACGTGGCCGTGCTTCTCGGCGAAGGAAGCCGCGGGAAAGATCACGTCCGCGTATCGCGCGGTTTCCGTCATCACTTGTTCGCTGACCGCGAGGAACGGCACGAGCGCCAGTGCGCGTCTGACCAGCTCGCCGTCCGGGTAGGTCAGCGCCGGGTTCGCGCCGGCGATGAAAAGCGCGTCGAGCTCGCCCGCCGCGGCCGCCTGCAGCATCTCGCCCGTGGTCATGCCGACGGTTTCCAGTTCCCGGTAACCAGGGCCCAAGTTCGGAACGCAGCCGGCAGCCTCTGCGCCGCGCGCATTTCCCTGGCTGCCGATCACGAAGATGCCGACCGGGTGATCGAAGCGCTGCAGCGTTTCCATAAGCCGTTCGAGCGCTTCCGTCGCCTCTGGATCGCGCGCATTGTGAATGGCGATGATCTTCTCGGAACCGGCGAGCTGTGCGGCGATTTCCGCCACAAAACCGTCACCGCTCTCTTCTTTGCCGTGATGCACCGCGTCGGCTAAGGCAGACATGAGCTCGCCCACAGCGCCCGGCGTATACTCGACATGCTTGCATTCAACCGGGAAATCCGGCCGATACGGTCCCACGAACAGCAGCGTCGCATGCCGACGCGCGACCGCGCGGCGCAAGCGCAAATCCAAAATGGGAGCCTGCTCCGGCGGGATGGCGCCGAACACCATGACGAGCGACGCGTCGTCGAGATCCTCAAGCCGGGCTTGGTAACGGGAAGGCGATGCGTAGCGCTGCGCCGTCACGCGATAGTCGATGTTGGGCGTCTTCAAGACGTTGCGCGCGAAGTGTTGCAACGCGAACGCCTCTTCATCGGAGAGCCGACCGCCGCCGATGATCCCCACGCGCTGGCCTGCCGCGGCAGTAGCCAAGCGCTCTGCGGCGAGCGCGATTGCTTCGTCCAGTCCGGCAGGCTGCAAGTCACCGTCACGGCGGATGAGCGGCTCGCGCAGCCGCGCGGGCTCGTAGAGATAGTTGAACGTGTAGCGGCCGCGGTCGCAGATCCAGCCGTCGTCGACGCTTGGATTTTCGCGCGTGAAGGTGCGCATGATGCGGCCAAACCGGCTGTCGATGCGGAAATTGCAGCCGACGGAACATTGCGTGCACACGGAATCGGCATGCGTCAGATCCCAAGGACGGGAGCGGAAGCGATACGCTTTGCTCGTGAGCGCGCCGACCGGGCAGATCTCGGTCGTGTTGCCGGAAAAATACGAGGTGTAAGCCCCGCCGTTCTCAGTTCCGATCAGTGAGTGGTGGCCGCGCTCGACCACCACGAGATTTCGCTCTTGCGCGATCTCGGCGTCGAAGCGCGTGCAGCGGCGGCAGAGAATGCAGCGTTCCTCGTCGAGCACGATGGTTGGACCGAGGTCCACAGCCTTGGGCTTGTGCAGCTTCGGTTCGGTGAGACGGCTGGCGCCCGGCCCGTAGGTCATGGTGAAGTCCTGCAGATCGCACTCGCCGCCCTTATCGCAGATCGGGCAATCTAAAGGATGATTGAGGAGCAAGAACTCCAAGACGCCGCGCCGCCCCTCGGCGACGCGCTCGGACATCGTGTGCACCACCATGCCTTCCGACACGCGGGTGCTGCAAGCGATCTGCAGCTTGGGCATCTTCTCGATTTCGACCAGACAGATGCGGCACAGCCCCACCGGGTCCATCTTGGGATGGTAGCAATACACCGGCACGGACGTGCCCAACAGCTTGGCGGCCTCGACCACGAGCGTGCCTTCCGGAACCGCCAGCGCGTTGCCGTCGATCACCACGTTGACCATCCGCCGTCCGATGTCGGCTTTGTTGGTGCTCATGCAGCGCTCGCTTCACGGCTGCGTAATGGGCAGCCGGCCTGGGCGACGTGCGCCGCGAACTCGTCGGGAAATCGCTTCAGCACCGATGCCAAGAAGGGCATGATCGAGTCGCCGAGCGGGCACAGATTCGTACCGGTGAGCGTGTTGTTGATGACGCTCAGCACGCGCAGGTCGTTCTCAGAACCTTCCCCCGCTTCCAAACGCGAGACCATGCGAGCAACCCACTGGCCGCCTTCGCGGCAGGGCGTGCACTGGCCGCACGACTCGTGTTCGAAAAAACGAACCAGCGTCTGGGCGGCGCGCACCATGCACGCGCTGTCGTCCATGACGACGAAGCCGCCGGATCCGAGCATCGTCTTTTTCGCGGCCAGCGAATCGAAGTCGATGCCGGTGTCGAGGTCTTCGGGGAAAATTGCAGCCGACGAGCCGCCGCCGGGCTGGATCGCTTTGAGCCGGCGCCCAGGCAGCAGCCCCCCGGCGTACTGCTCGAGGAGCTCGCGCGCGGAGATGCCCATCGGGACCTCGTAGTTGCCGGGCTTCACCACGTGGCCGCTCACGCTGATGATCTTCGGGCCCGGACATTTTTCCGGACCGATCGCCGCGAACCAAGCCGCGCCGCGATTGATGATGTGCGGCACGCAGCAGACCGTTTCCACGTTGTTGACCACGGTCGGCATGCCGTACAAGCCGGCATTGGCGGGGAAAGGCGGCTTCAGGCGCGGCTCGCCGCGCCGGCCTTCGATGGATTCAAGCATGGCCGTCTCTTCGCCGCAAATGTACGCGCCGGCGCCGCGATGCAGCACGATGTCGATCGAAAAATCGCTGCCCAGGATCTTGCGGCCCAGATAGCCCTGCAAACTCGTGGCCTCGAGGGCGCGTTTGAAAATGCGATAGCCTTCCAAGAACTCGCCGCGGATGTACATGACGATCTGCGCCGCGTTGATGGCATACGCGGATATGATCAGCCCTTCGATGATTTGAAAGGGAGTCTCGCGCAGCAGCATGTGATCTTTGAACGTGCCGGGTTCGGCCTCGTCACAATTGCACACGAGGTAGCGCGGCCGGCCGTCCTTGGGCAAGAAGCTCCACTTCTTCCCGGTGGGGAAACCGGCGCCGCCGCGACCGCGCAGATTTGAGGCGCTCACTTCGCCGACGACCGACTCGGGAGTCATCTCCCGCAGGGCTTTTTCGAGCGCACTGAAGCCGCCGTTCTTCTTGTAGACCTCGATATCGGTGAGATCCACAGCGCCGATCCCGAGTGTCAGGACTGGTTCGAATGTCGCCATCGCGTCAGTCCAAGCCTTCCACGCGGGTCATTCCGCCGGCATCGGCGCCGCCGGATCGCCGGCGCGCCACTCCTCGAGCAGCCGGTCGAACCCTTGCGGCGTGACGTCGTAGTGATAGGCGAGGTTGTGCTGCAAGCATGGTGCACGATCGCACGCCGCCAGGCACTCGACTTCTTCGTAGGTGAACTTGCCGTCGGCGCTGGTTTCGCCGCTCTGGAGTCCCAGGCGGCCGCGGATGTGGCGCTGCAACTCATCAGCTCCGCGCAGCATGCACGACAGCGTGCGGCACACCTGGATCACGTGCTTGCCCACGGGCTCTTTGAACAACAGGCTATAAAAAGAAGCGATCGATTCGGCTTCGGCCGGAGTGATGCCGACCAATTCGGCGCCATCGCGAATGGCCTGGTCGGTGACGTAGCCGTCCTGCTCCTGGCAATATTGCAAGAAGGGGACGAGTGCCGATTGCGGTTTGTGGTATTTCGCGACAAGCTCCGAACCGTGCCGCTCCCGTTCCGGCGTCATCGATCCACGTCTCCGAATACGGGATCCATGCTGCCGATGATGGCGACCACGTCGGCGATGAGGTTGCCAGGCGCCAAGCGCTTCAATGCTTGCGTGTGATAGAACGAGGGCGGCCGCCAGCGCACGCGCCACGGTTTGTTGCCGCCTGCGCTCGTCACGTACATGCCCATCTCGCCGCGCGGGCTTTCCACCGGTTGATACACGTGCCCCTCCGGCACGTTGAAACCCGACGACACGAGCTTGAAGTGGTGGATCAACGCTTCCATGGAATGCTGGATCTCAGTCTTGGGCGGCGGTACGATTTTACGGTCGTCGATCACGACCGGACCATCCGGGAATCGTTCGCGGGCCTGCTTGATGATGCGCCAGGCTTGGTACATCTCTTCCAGGCGGACGACGAAACGCGCGTAGCAGTCGCCGCTCGTCTGCGTGGGGACGTCGAAGTCGTAGGTCTCGTAACCCGAATACGGGTTGGCCCGGCGCACGTCATAGGCGATGCCGGTGGCGCGCAGCGGCGGACCGGTGAGTCCCCAGTCCACTGCTTCCTGCGCCGTGACGGTGCCGACGCCGAGCAGGCGGTCGACGATGATGATGTTCTTCTCGACGATGGTGCGCATGTCGGCGAGCCGTTCGGGGAACCGCTTGATGAAATCGTCCATCTTCTCGAGAAAGCCCAGCGGTACGTCCAAAGCCAAGCCGCCGATGCGGAACCACGATTGGTGCATGCGAGCGCCGGTCACGAACTCCATGATCTCCAAGATTCGTTCGCGCATTTCAAACGCGTAGAAGAAGATGGATTGCGCGCCCAGATCCAAGCAGTGCGTGCCGAGCCACACGAGATGGCTCGCGATGCGCGTCAGTTCGGCGAACATCACGCGCAGCACGCGCGCCCGCGGGGGAATAGCGTTGATGCCGAGGAGCTTCTCAACCGCCAACACGTAGCAGAGCGAGTTCGACAACGGCGCGAGGTAGTCGGCGCGATCGACCACCGTCACCGCTTGCTGCCAAAACAGATTTTCCGTCTGCTTCTCGATGCCGGTGTGGAGAAAGCCGATCTCGGGCTCTGCCATGACGACCGTTTCGCCGTCCAGCTTGAGCAGGACGCGCAACACGCCGTGAGTGCTCGGGTGCTGCGGGCCCATGGAGAGCACGAGCGTGTCGCGCTCGGGACCCGGCGCGACGGTAAGGTCGGGATTGTTCTCGTACAACGAGAGATCGACCGCGCTCATGACTCTTTCACCGGAGGCACCGGGCCGATGCGGCCGCCCGGCACGAAGCGCCGCTCGAGACCGCGCAGCGGATAATCCTTGCGCAGCGGATGGCCGATCCAGTCGAGCGGGTTGAGCAGGCGCGCCAGATTTGGATGGCCGTCGAAGCGCACGCCGAACAAATCGTAAACCTCACGCTCGGCCCAGTCTGCGCTCGGCCAAAAGCTCGTCAGGGTTGGGATCAAGGGCTGCGCATCATCGGGAAAAACGCGCAAGCGAAAGCGGCGCAGCGCGGTGATCGGTTGGGGCGTACGGCTGGAAGCCGGGGTGAGCGGAATCGCCGCGAAGTGATACGCGACCTCAAAGCGCGGACTCAACGGATGGTGGTCCACGCAGCCGATGTCCATGAGATGGTTAAAGCCATCGCTGCGCAAGCGCTCGACCACGGCCAGCAAGGCACCCGGCCGGATCGCCAGTTCGTCCATGTCTTGGGCAGCGACAGCCTCGAGCAAATCACCGCCGGCGGCGTCTGCCAATGTTTGAAAAAGCTGCGCCGTTCCGGTACGTTCCGGATGGGGCGTGACCGTATCAGCCATTCGCCGCGAGGACTCGCGCTTTGCCGCCGGCGCGGATTTCGCGTCGCAACTGCATGAGGGAATAGATGAGCGCGTCCGGACTCGGCGGGCAGCCCGGCACATAGATGTCGACCGGAAGGATCGAGTCGACCGGCAGGATCGCGTAATTGTCGAAGACGCCGCCGCTCGACGCGCAGGCACCCATCGAGATAACCCACTTCGGATCGGGCATTTGCTCGTACAGCTGGCGCAGCACCGGGGCCATCTTGTTGGAGACGCGCCCGGACACGATCATGAGGTCGGCCTGCCGTGGTGACGAACGAAAGACTTCCGCGCCGAAGCGCGCGGTGTCATAGCGCGGCGACACGATGCTCATCATCTCGATGGCGCAGCATGCCAGCCCCATGGTCATCGGCCAGATCGCCGACGACTGTGCCCAGCTCGTGAACTCCTCGAGCTTGGTGAGGACGAACGGTTGGTTTTCGCCTAGCGCCACGAAAAGCCGCCTTTCTTCCACACGTACGCGTAGCCGATGCCCAAGATGACGATGAACGTCAGCATCTCATTGAAACCGAAGAAGCCGAGCGCTTTGAGCTGCACCGCCCAGGGGAAAAATGAGGCCGCTTCCACATCGAACACCACGAACAGCATCGCCACGAGAAAAAAACGCACCGGGAACCGCCCGAGCAATTCCGAGGTGGGCGGAACACCGCATTCGTACGCTTCGAGTTTCTGTTTGGTGGGGCGCTTGCGGGTAAAGATGCCGGGAACGATGGCGATCGCCGTGGCCACGACAAGCGCCACGACGAAGTAGACTGCAATGATTGTCCAAGGCGAAGCGGGCACGTGCGTCCTACAGTCCGGCTTTACAGTATGCCGCCGCGCGGCGAGCTTGTGAAATTTATCTCAAACTTTCGCTTTCGCGGGCCGGCCCGCAAAACCTACGTTTTCTAGCGCGCGATTTCGAGGAACGTCAGGTCTGCATAGCGCGGCGTCAACCCTTGTGCAGCCAACCAAGCGGCGTTGAATAATCGCGACAAATAACGTGCGCCGCCGTCGCACAAGACGGTGACCACGGTGCTCGCTTGCGGCAACCCTGCCGCGACGCGCGCTGCAGCCGCTACATTGAGCGCCGCTGAGCCGCCGACGAACAGTCCTTCTTCGCGTAACAGGTAATGCGCCATCTCGACCATCGTGCGGTTGTCGACTTGGACGGCGTCGTCCGCGACGGCCTGGCGAAAGTTTTCGGTGACGCGCTTTATGCCGATGCCTTCGGCCACCGAGTCGCCGATGAACTCCAGCGTACAGGATTTCACATAGGAGAACATCGCCGAACCCATGGGATCCGCCACGACCGTGCGGGTTTTTGGGTCGTGCTCCTTGAGCGCTCGTGAAACGCCGGCAAACGTGCCTCCCGTGCCGCAGGCGGCGACGAACGCATCGATCCTTCCGCCGCTCTGCTGGATGAGTTCTGGGCCGGTGGACTTGTAGTGACCGAGATAGTTCGCCGGGTTGTTGAACTGATCGCAAAAGATCGCAGCCGGCGTCTGCTCCGCGATGCGCCGTGCGACATGGTAGTAGTTGTTCTCGTCGGTGAAGGCGACCGCCGGCACGCTGCGAACGTCGGCGCCGAACGTCCGCAGCAGGTCGATTTTTTCCTGGGACTGATCGTCCGGCGTCACGATGATGGATTTGTAACCGCGAGCGTTCCCCAACAGCGCGAGCGCGATGCCGGTGTTGCCGGCAGTGCCCTCCACGAGGACGCCGCCGGGCTTGAGCCGCCCGCTGCTCTCCGCGTCTTCGATGATGAACTTTGCCGCCCGGTCTTTCACCGAACCGCCCGGATTCAAAAACTCCGCCTTGCCTAAAATCGTGCGGCCGAGCGCGGCTGATAGTTTTGTGAGCCGGATGAGCGGCGTGCTGCCAACCGACGCAAACAGATCGTTCAGCATGGCTCCGTTGCCCGGCAGGTTCATGGTTCCGTGCGTCTCATAGAGGGCCGCAGCGCCAAGCGCAGGATGACTTGCAGCGCGAAGCCGCCGATGAAGATCCAACCGAGCACCCCCATACGCGGATCGCGCCACGAAAAGATCGCGTTGTAGATCATCGCCAGAGCAAAACCCAAGCTGAACACTTCGCCGCTCAAACCGTCCGCGAGCGATGGGCGCTCGTCACCCGAGGGCGTCGCAGCGGGGGTGAGACGCGGCCACAAGCGAGGCACGAGCTTGCGATACTCGTGGTATGCTGCGCCCTGCGCCTGCGCCAGACTGCGTTCCTCAACGGCGATGAGCCGGTACACGAACAGCACGTTGCCGACGACGATGATCAGCGTTGCGAACGGCGGTCCGAGCAGTCCGATGCCGAGGGCCAGCAAGATGTTGCCAAGGTACAGCGGGTTGCGCGTGTAGCGGTATGGCCCCGAGACTCGCAGTTGACCCGTGCGCACGCCCTCGCTCCACACGATGCCGGTCGACAGATAACTGGCTCCCCAAACCCGCACGCCGTAACCGGCCAGCGTCAGCACGGCTGCGAGGATTGCGAGCGCGTGCACGCCCGCATCGCCCCAGCGCTCGCCCCACAAGATGTAGGTGGGCGCATGCGTGTGGTAGAGATTGATTTGCAGATTGATTCCCACGAAGAAACCGATGCCATAGATGAGACCGATGACGAGCGCGCGCATTCGGAAATCCCATGGCGACGCAGGAGCCTGCGGGCTGGCGTTCATGGCCGAGGGGCTACCGTGAAAAAGAACAGAATACCTGGATGATGGGAAACGTTCGCAAAGTCATCATCCTCGGTTCGGGTCCGGCCGGACTCACCGCGGCGATCTACGCCGCGCGGGCAAACCTCGCGCCTTTGCTCTTTGCCGGGGGCCAATACGGCGGTCAGCTCATGCTCACGACCGAGGTGGAAAACTACCCCGGATTCCCCGAGGGAATCTTAGGACCGGAGCTCATGGAGCGATTCCGGGCCCAGGCGCAACGCTTTGGCACGGAGCTGCACGACGTCGACGTCACCCGTGTCGATTTTTCAGCGTCACCCTATCGCGTCTGGGTGGACGACGAGCAGTTCGAAGCGTACACGATCATCGTCGCGACCGGTGCGTCCGCGATTTGGCTTGGGCTTGACAGCGAGACAAAGCTGCGCGGAAGGGGAGTATCGAGCTGCGCCACCTGCGACGGAGCCTTTTTCAAAGACAAGGATATCGTCGTCGTCGGTGGCGGCGACACGGCGATGGAAGAAGCATTGTTCCTGACTCGCTTTGGCAAGACGGTCACGATCGCGCACCGGCGCGACACGCTGCGCGCGTCTAAGATCATGCAACAGCGCGCGTTCGAGCACGCGAAGATCCACTTCAAGTGGGATTCAGTCGTCGAGGATATCCTCGGTGAGAAGAGCGTCAGCGGCGTCCGCTTGCGCAACGTCAAAACCGGCGAGCACGCCACCCTGCCGTGCGACGCCGTGTTCGTCGCGATCGGTCATAAGCCTAACACCGAGGTGTTTGCCGGGCAGCTCACCCTCGACGACAAAGGCTACGTCGCCTCGGTCGATGGTGTGCACACCGAAGTGCCCGGGGTGTTCGTCGGCGGCGACGTCCACGATTACCACTATCGCCAAGCGGTGACCGCGGCCGGGATGGGTTGCCGAGCCGCGATGGAGGCCGAGCGCTATTTGGAGCGTCTGGAAAGCGAACTCATCGTCGCGCCACAGTGACGCCCGTCATTCCCTTCCGCGAACTTACGTTCGGCGTAGCAATTTCTTAACGCCACGGCTGACAGCGGCCGATTCTATGAGTGAAGGACAAATATTCTAACCGGCCGGCGATAAGCACATCCGTGCATTGCCGGCTCACAGTAGCGTCACGCTCAAAGGTAAGCTCATGTCGAACGTCGGCAGGAACAAGCGCAACGATGCACCCGTGCAATCGCCCGAGCCTTTGCATCCGGGCATCGCGCGCGCGCGCGAGCAGCTTTCAAAGGGCGACTCGGACGGCGCCGCCGCCACTTTACGCCAGCTCGTCAAGCAAGCTGATCTATCATTAAATACGCGTGTTGAGGCGGCCAAGCTGCTCAACACAGCCGGCGCGCAGACGGATGCCATCAACGTCTACCTGGACATCGGGCGCAAGGCGCTTGAGGCGGGCGACGTGCCGGCGGCGCGCACGAGTTTGTCGGCGGCCCACACCCTCGACCAGAAGAACTACGACGCGCTCTTCGAACTCGGCCGCGCAGATTTAGCCGAGGGCAAAAAGGAAGAGGCGCTCGCAAAATTCGTCGAGGTGCTGCGCAAGTCGAATCTGCGGCACTTGCCCGCGCTCTACGAAGCCGCCGTACTCTACGAAGCGGATGGCCAGAGCGACCAGGCCATCTTGGCATACAAGAAGATCGCCGAGCGCGATCGCCATCATGTTCCCACCCTCACGCGCCTTGCGGTCATGCACCGCAAGAAGGGCCAGCTCGGGGAGGCCCTCGGCTATTACATCGCCGCGGCGCGCGCCGCGTTCCAAACGATGCATTTCGCCGAGGCGCGCAAGCTGGTCGATGAGGCGATGCAGATCGAAGACGACAATTGGGAAGCACGCCGTCTGCTCGCCGACATCAACAAAGCCGATCCGGAACCGGCTAATGCTAAGGAAGCGCGACCGAGCGCGGCAGCGCCCGCTCGCCCGGCTCCGCCTGCTCCCGCGCCGCAACCCGCCCGCCCTGCAAGCGCGTCGCCGGTGCAGCCGCTGCGTCAGCCGGCGGTCCAACCTGCAACGCAACCGCAAGCGCGCCCCGCCACCGCGCCGGCTCCCGCCGCGCGGCCCGCCGCACAGTCCGTGCAGCCCGTGCGTCCTGCCCCGCAGCCGGCGCAAGCCGTCCAACCTGTTGCGCAGCCAGTGCAGCCGGCGGTTCGTCCTGCTCCC
>DATGHT010000034.1:0-2484 GCA_035307865.1 Candidatus Eremiobacteraceae bacterium
CGAATGTGGATTCGATCAGCGCAAACATCCCAGGGTCGCGGGTGAAGAGATCGTAGCGCGTTAGCGGCAACCAGCTCGAACGCTCGTCGTTGACTTCCACGTACGCGCGCAAGCTCTCGGCGAAGTACTCGTCCAAGCCGCTGGCGGCGTATTCGTTGACAAAACCCGGCGCGGAAGCAAAATGCGCTCGCACCGCTGCGCTTTCGTAGGAAAAGTAAGAAGCTGGCCGTCCGGCGAGCACCGAGTCGAGCGCATGCGCGAATTCATGCGCCGCGGTCATCCGCAGCGCGCGGCTGCGCAGCAGCAGGCGCCGTTCGCTCAAGACGAATAAGCCCGCCGGCGGTGCCGGCCATGAGTCGATATCCGGAACCATCGCAGCGAGGGCATCGGAGAAATGCGAGAGCTTGCGGCTCTGCGGCACGAGCGCGATGCGGACGCGACCGTCGCGGGCGCACCGCAATGCGGGCTCGCCGAACATGCGCAGCGCGCACACCAGCTGTTGTGGCGCAGCCGCTCCCAACATGTCTTCGATAAGTCGCTTGGCCCGCGGCTGCGGTGCAGGGCTGATAACGCTTGGGATCGCGCAAAACGGTTCGGATAGCAGCGTGCCGTTCGCCCGTGCATAGCCGGAGAGATGTGGGTTCTGCAACCGGCGCAGCGAACCGACGAGCGGTTCCAATTCGCGTACCTGCTCTGCGGCGCGCATGAGCGCGGTGCGACGTCGCATGAGACGAACGGTGACTGCGGAGATCGCTTGGGCCGTTTCCCCTTCGGTACACTTGTGAAGCTGCGACGTATCGGGCGGCGCCGAGAGACTGGCAAGCACGGCGCGATACGCTGGCATGCGCGCAGTCTGGGTCAAGTCCATGACCAAACCGCGGCCCGGGCATGGCGCGCTGACGATACAAGTGCCGGCTAGTGGACGAGCGTCTCCGCCGGAACGAAGGTGATGCCGGCAGCTTCCATCGTCGGGATCAATGCGGCGAGTGCCTCGGCCGTCGTTGCATTGGGGTGGCCGATCGCGATCGCGCTACCTTGCTTGAGCGCCACGCGTTGCGCCTCGGCGAGCTGGCCCTCGATGTACGGCAGGTCCAACGCATTGTCGAGGAACACGTCGCGCGATGCCGTCGCGACGCCCAGTTCTTTGGCAACGGAATTACCGACCGTCGAACCGCTCGTCACCGAGTCGATGAAGAACAAGTGACGCTGGTGCAACACGTCAAGCACGTCGTGCATGACGCGCTCGTCGCTTGTCGCCTTGCTGCCCATGTGATTGTTGGCGCCCGGAACCGGCGGCAGCGAATCGATATCGCTTTCCACTTGGCTCTGCACTTGCGCATCGTTCATCGCGGTCGTGATGGCGCCTGGGCCGGGATGTGCCGACAACGATTCCGGCTCCATCGGGAGATGCAACATCACAGACTTGCCGGCCGCAACCGCCTCTTGGGCGATCTCGCGGCCGTGCGGCGTCATGGGCAAGATCGACAACGTGATAGGGATGGGGAGTTGTAAAAACCGCCGGTCACGCTCGAGGCTATAACCGCAGTCGTCGATGATGATCGCGAGCCGCGCCTGCTTGGCGCTGGCGTTCGGCAATGGTGATGCAGCGCCCGCTTCCGGCGGCGAGGGCGGGGCCACGGGCACGGGCGCTTCGGAGCTGACTTCAGGGGTTGCGCGGCGGTGGTGCTGCGCCGTGTAGTATCCGCCTAGCTGGCGGTCGACCAGCACGATGCCATAACCGACGATCAGCAGCAAGAATGCGCCGATCAACAGCGCACTCCAGCGGACTCGGCCGCGTCGTGATTGCTTGGGACTCTTACGGCGCCGGCGAGGGGGCATGACGCGACGATGTTCGTGCGTTCAACGATGCCACCTTTGCAGCTGCAGCAGCGCCGGGCTGATCAGCGGCTGGGAGCTGGTTGCGGGTGCAACACGGGCGGCAAGGCCAGTCCTTGGAGCGCGTGCACCACCACATCGAGACGGCGCTGGGCAATCACCGACCCCTGCGGGTCGAGCACCTTCACCATGATGTATTTCGTGCCGCTAAGGGCGACCAGCGCACCGTTGATCGGAAACGAAAAATCTTTGTCGATGACAAAACCAAACGGCGTCGCCGGAATGTTACGATCGACGGTTTCCGTCTGGCTGGCAAGCTCGGAATCCCCCGAGTTGAAAACCGCAAATTGCACTGACGAGATCGGCACTCTGCCAAAACCTTTGGCGACTGCGTGAGCGTGCACCGTCGCTTGCGTCTGCGTCAGGCCGAGGACGAGCGGATTGGGTGTCAGGTCGAGCGAGAGGGAGTGATCGTTGCAGCCTGCCGCGACCAGCGCGGCGCCCACGATGAACCCCAGGTACAAACGGCGCATTTTTTCTCCTTGACGGACGGGATCGCTCCCCGCGAAGGTGCCTAGCGCGGACCTGCGGGGGAAGAGACGACCGGCGCGGGGACCACGTGCGGCGTAATCGTGATCACCAAGTTTG
>DATGHT010000035.1:0-2380 GCA_035307865.1 Candidatus Eremiobacteraceae bacterium
CGGCTCGTGTGCATCATTCCCAACTTCGATTTCGTCACGCGTGACGAAGTGTATAATGCGCTGCTCAAAGAGCTCGAGGAGCCGAATCCCGGCAAGCTTTTCTTACTGACGGCGGAGCGCCCGGACCGCATTCTGCCGACCATCCGCTCGCGCGTGAGCAGCATCCGTTTCGGACCGTTGACGGAAGACGACATCGCGAGGCAACTCGAAGGCCAGTACGGCCAGAATCGCGAGAACGCCCGGCTGTTGGCGCGCCGCTCGCAGGGCAGCTTGGGTGATGCTATCGGCGAGCTTGATGAAGAGATGCTGAATCTGCGGGCTGCCGCGCGCACCTGGGTCTTGGAATGCCTGCGCAAGCCCCAGCAGATCACACCTGCACCGGCGCTGTCTCGCGACCAGGCGCGTCAGGAGATCGTCGAAGTGTTGCGCGACTCGCGGCTGGCATTACGCGACGTGCTCATGCTGGCGCTGGGGATGGATGACAACGTGCTGGACCCCGAATCACTGCCCGCCTACCAAAAAACACTGAGCGCGCTCGGAGAGACTGCGCCGGCCACCCTCATCGCAGCGCTGTCTTCGGTGAATGAAGCAGCGCGTATCGCCGACGAAACCAACATTCCACCGGCAACCGTGCTCGGCTGGCTTCAGGTGCAGCTACGCTCCGCGCGTTGACGAGGCGGTGGCGAAAACGGTCGTTAGCGGCTTGTGTTAGATGCGCGCGCCTTGCAGCGCCGTGCCACAGGTGCAGGTGCGCTGGCGCGGCATCTGTTCGATCATCGTGAAGATGACGCGCTTGATGCGATCGGTGTTCGCTTTGAACACTTCGATTACGCCCTCGTGGGTGACGGGCGCGATGCCCTTCTGCCCTTCCAGACCCACGTCATAGTCCGTGATCAACGCGATATTGACGTAGCACATCTCCAATTCGCGTGCCAGATATGCTTCGGGGTATTGCGTCATGTTGATGACCTCCCACCCGAGCGAAGCATACCAGCGGCTCTCGGCGATCGTGGAGAAACGCGGGCCTTGCACCGTCACGACGGTTCCAGCGTCGTGACAGGTGATGTCGAGCGACTTGATGACGGCGCTCGCAAGCGGACGCAACTGCGCGCAATAGGGGTGCGCGAATGAGACGTGCGTCGTGACGGGACCGTCGTAAAACGTATCCTTGCGGCCGGTCGTGCGGTCGACGAGCTGATCGCTGACCACGAAGTGACCGGGTGCGACCGCAGCTTTCAACGACCCCGCGGCGCAGGGACCGATGATGCGCGTGACCCCCAGGTCTTTCATGGCCCAAAGATTTGCCCGGTAGTTGATCATATGCGGCGGCAAGTGATGCGCGCGGCCGTGGCGCGGCAGAAATGCGACGCGGCGCCCGGCGATCTCGCCGATGTGAAATGAATCGCTGGCCGGACCATACGGCGTCTCGACCCGCACTTCGGCCGGGTCGTGCAGCAGCGCGTAGAGACCGGAGCCTCCAAAAACGCCGATTTCAGCGGTTGCTTTTACTGACTGCAGCAGCCGTTATTCCTTAAAGTCGCTCGGTTTGAGATTTTCGATGTACTTCCGAAAGCGCTGCATTTCTTCTTCTTCCGACTTCTTGTCGTACACCGATTCTTCGAGCGCGATCTTGTCGGTGACAAAAATCGGCGAGTTGGTTCGCAGCGCAAGCGCGATGCAGTCGCTCGGACGCGCATCGATTTCCTGGTCTTCACCGCCGGCTTCTACGATCAGCTTCGCGTAGAAGGTGCTGTCTTTGATGTCGTGGATGACGATCTTCGTGAGCTTGGCGTTCAAACCGTCAAGAATGGACTTCATGAGATCGTGCGACAATGGACGCGGCACCGACTGGGCTTCGAGCGCCAGCATGATCGCTGTCGCTTCGAACGGCCCGATCAGAATGGGAAGGTAGCGCTTGCCCTCCAGATCCTTGAGGATGACCACCGGATCGTGCGTGAGCAGGTCGATGCCGAGTTTGTCTACTTTCATCTGGCGCATTGCCGTTATTGTTGCCTCGTCACCCGGGCGCAGCTTTCGCTCCAAAAAAATCTGGTTCCTATCGCTTGCGAGAGCGGCGCAGGACCGAGTCAACAGAGCGTGAAAGCGCGACACGTCACACCGACGCACACTAAAAGAGACGGTTGTCAAGGAGTAACGTTGCTTTCCGGCGTTGCGCTTCTCTACGCGCCATTGCTTCCGGGGCTCGAACACACCACGCAGTGGATCGCGTCATCACACTGGCTATCGCGTTGATCGCGTGGCGGCTGGTCATCGCGGCCATCGAGCGCTTCTACGCGCGTCGCTTCGTGAGCCGCTTCATCCCACGGGTGTCGACCTACAAGAGCCTCAGCAAGTCGCTCGGGGGAGCGCTGATCCTTGC
>DATGHT010000036.1:0-3975 GCA_035307865.1 Candidatus Eremiobacteraceae bacterium
AATTTCGATGCCGAGCTTGGCGACTACGAACTGCCCTCCAACACCTACGGTGTGGTAGCCAACTATTCTAACCAACTCACCGACAAGAACTTGATAACGCTCTCGGGCTATTACTCGACGACGCGCATCCAGCGCTACACCACGACGGGTGGCTTTCCGGGCAACTCGGCATTCGTGGCGGTGACGAGCGACGTCGGACCAAACGGGAACTGTTTCGACCCGATCACCGGAAATCAGATCTATTGCGTTGCTCCGAACGCGCCCACTTACCGTGGTCCCTACACGGACCAGTTCGGCAACGTCGCGCAAGGAACGTTACAGAATCCCTTCCCCGGCACTGCCACGCCGTTGGTCGGTCAGTGGCTGGTAACGGAGACGGGCTACCGCGCGAACTTCAACAAGCTGAATCCTATTTTTTCGGCCTTCGCGGTCAACGACACGTGGAAACCGACCGAGCGGTTGACCTTCAACATCGGCGCGCGCATCGAGAACTACCTCAACAAGCTGACCGACGATACGCTGAACACGGCCTCCGGCTCAGCGGCGCGGGCGTTCTGGTTCCATGCCTACAACAACGAGTTTTGCTTTGCGCCCGGCCTCTTCCAGCCGTTGCAGAAGATCAATTCACCCACCGACAACTGCGCGGCCGATTATCCGCTCTCAACCGCGGTCAACATGGTGAACCAAAACCCAACGTCCTTCTCGCACACGGAGTTCGAGCCGCGCTTTGGCGCATCGCTCACCGCAGACCCCGACAACGTGTTCCGTTTCTCCGCGGGCGTGTACGCAAGACCGGCGAGCACGCGCGAAGCGTCGTGGAACGTGATCGAAGAGAACCTCGCCGCTTTCCTGGGGGTCAATTTTGGCGCGTACGGGGCCTTCACGCCGAATCACGACGTGCGTCCCGACCGTTCGACCAACTTCGACCTGTCGTGGGAGCACCATTTCAAGAACTCCGACACCAGCTTCAAGGTGACGCCGTTCTATCGCAGCACCCAGGACCAGGTGCAGCAGACCGTCGTCAACGCGTTGAGCGGGCTATTCGCTTCGTTCAACACCGGCCGGCAGACTTCGGCGGGTGTCGAGTTCGGGCTGCAAAAAGGCAACTTCGCCAATGACGGCTGGGCTTTTAATCTGGCCTACACCCACACCGACAGTCATATCCGTTTCAACAACCTGGCTAACGGCCGGAATGTCATCGACAACATGAATTCCTACGTGCAGCTGTACAACTCATACACGTCTGCGTGTGCGGGCGCGGCGCCTTCCACCGATCCCAACTCGAAATGCGGCATCTTCGGCGGCGTGGAAGCGTTTGCCACCGAGCCCAACGGCAACGCCAATCCCTACTTCAACTTGCCGTCGCAGCCCCTGTTCGACCGCGGCGGTTCGTATGCGCCCTACGATCTCGTCCCGGTGCCATTTGCTGCTGCCAACGGCTACGAGGTTCCCGATGTCGCGTCACTCATCGTCAACTACAAACAAGGTCCGTTCAACGTGACGCCGAGTCTGACATACAGCTCGGGCTCCGTCTATGGCGCGCCGCTCTCATGGCCGGGTCCGCAACCGTTCACGCCGGCTTCACTTTCGCCGACGCCGGGAATCGCAAGCGTCGGCTGGGGCGTGCCGCTCATGATTCCCGATCCCTACACCGGCAAATTCGACGGCTTTGGGGACTTCCGCCAACCATCACGGCTTACGCTGAATATTGCGTTCGGCTATCAGGTGAGCAAGAGTGTCAAAGCGCAACTGGTGCTCACGAATCTCTACGACCACTGCACGCAGCGTGGGTATGCGTGGGACTACGCGGACGTCTGCCAGTACTCGTCGTTGCCGTCCAGCTTCTTGTCTCCGACCGGCGGCACGCTTGCGAACGCGGCGGCTGGACCCGTCCAACTGAAATTCCCCTACGCCATGTGGCTCAACAACAACAACACCGGGTTTGTCGGCGTGAAGATTCCGATGCAAGCCACGTTCAGCGTGCAGTTCAAGGTATAGGGGAAACGTACACTTGGTGGTAACGGTGTTGCGTGGCGCCGTTTCCACCTGACATCGAGCGGCTGGTCAATCACGTCTATCCGCTCGCGCGGCAGCAGATGGCAATCGAGCTGGCGAGCGCAGGCAGGCGGCTCTATTGGTTTGACATCTGCCTCGAGCTTGTGTTGCTCGGCGTCTTCTATTTCAGCGGAGCGGCGGCGCAACTGCGCACTGCACTGGAGCGGCGCGTGGGAAGGCCTTTCGTGCTGGCGGCCATTTACGTCGTGCTGCTCATGGCAGGTCTGTCGGTCGCGTTGCTGCCCACAACGTTTTACGGCTCGTTCGTCCTCGCACATCGCTACGGCCTGAGCTCGGAGTCCGTCGCACGCTGGCTGCGCGACTGGGCGGTGAGCGTCGCACTCGGCGCACTGATCGCGGCACCGGTTGGAGCATTTTTCCTGCGCCTCATCGCACGCTTCCGAGCATGGCCTGCGATCGCGGCGCTCGTAGCCGGACCGCTCATCTTCTTTGGGAGCGCGGTCTATCCGCTGTGGATCGCGCCGCTCTTCAATGTCTTCAATCCCTTGCCGCCCTCACCGCTGACGCGCTCGATTTTAGACTTGGCGAAGCAACAAGGCCTGAGCGCAACAGTGGTCTACGAGTACGACATGAGCACGCAGACCAATGAAGCGGACGCGTATGTGGCGGGCTTGGGCAAGACCGAGCGCATCGCGGTGGGTGACACCTTGCTGCGCGGCATGCGGCCCGACGAGATTCTGTACGTCATGGCGCACGAGATCGGCCACTACAAACTGGGTCATCTGTGGCGAGGCTCGTTTGAAGCATGGGCTGGCGCGGCGTTGGCGGTCGCGTGGGTCGCCGTGGCGGGCTCGTGGGCTACGCGGCGCTTTCCCGGCCGGAGCCGGGCACTGGACGATCCGGCGGCAGTACCGCTCATCGGGGTGCTGCTTATTCTTTTCCAAGCCGCGACCGCGCCTGGTGCCAACGCGCTCTCGCGCGACATCGAGCACGCCGCCGACACGTTCGCGGCCGAGCACACGGATTTGGGCGATGCCGGGGTGCGCACGTTCGCGCGGCTTGCGAATCAAGATCTGAGCGTGCTGCATCCCTCGCGCTTGAACGTCTGGTATTTCTACACGCACCCGCCGACCGACGAGCGCATCCTCTTCGCGGCGCACGAGCAGGCCGCGAAGCACCCGCAGGCTGCCGGACCGCAAAAGCGATAGCCGGCGTCGCTTGACGGCCCTCTCGCCAGGTGCTACGATTTCCGCATCTTAGAATTATAGATGGGCTAGGTCCAACAGATGGAAAATTCGACCGGGGCAACGGTCGACTCAAGCAGGCGCGAACGCAGTGGAGTCCAGTCGGTGGAGCGCACCCTCGACATACTGGAAGCGCTGGTGGAATTGGGCTCGGAGGTCGGCCTCGTCGAAATAAGCCAGGCGGTGTCCTTGCCGCTCGCAACGGTCCACCGCTTGCTCGGGACCCTGATCGCTCGCGGCTACGTCAAACAAAACCGCCAAAACCGCAAATATGCGCTCGGCTTCCGCGCGCTCCAAATGGGCAGCGACATGCGCCAGCGTTTCAGCTTGCGGCTCGAGGCGCGCCCCTTCTTGCAACGCTTGATGCAGCGCAGCGGCGAAAGCGCGAATCTCGCCGTGCTCGACGACGGCGAAATCGTCTATATCGACCAAGCGCAATCATCGCGCATCTTGCGGATGTTCACACAGATCGGCAACCGTTTGCCGGCGCACTCGACGGGCAGCGGCAAGGTGATGTTGGCGTTCGCCGCCCCCGAGGTCGTGGAGGGCGTTCTGCGTCGTCACGGCCTACCCGCACGCACTCCGCACACCATCGTCGAACTCGAAAAGTTTCGGGGCGAGCTCGATCGCATCCGAGCAACGGGCTACGCCATGGACGATGAGGAGCAAGAGGAGGGAGTGCGCTGCATCGCGGCGCCGGTGCGCGACGAATCCG
>DATGHT010000037.1:0-2851 GCA_035307865.1 Candidatus Eremiobacteraceae bacterium
AAGCTGTACGCGGAGCGGACCGCAGAAGAACTCGCGAACGGACTGCTGAATGATCACGGCCGCGGTCTGCCCGGTTTACTCCGCGAGCGGAATGCTGGGATCAAACGCGCTGATGATCACGCGTTGCAGCGGCTGCGGCTGCCGTTCGATTTCCGGCGTCTCCCAGGGGCCGTCAAAACTCACTGTCGTCGTGCGGCCAACCGTGTCGCGGCTTTCGAGAATGTCATGCATCCGGAGTTGATCGATGAACGCATCGATCGAGGCATCGTCTTGCGAGCCCCATCGTCGGCATTGGTCGTGGACAGCCTGCAGCGTAGCGCCGTCTTCAAGCTGCTGCAAGATCGCCCAACCGGAAGCGTTCACGCGATAGAAATATTTGGACCGAAGGTCGAGCAAAACTGCGGCACGCCCCAGCACGGTTGCCACGACGTCGGCGCTCATCCCCAGAAACTGATTCAATTGCACAGACATTTTTTCGAGCCCTTAAATAGAAATGAGCAGCATCCGGCTGCACCTTTTATGGGTGTAAGGATTCGCTTTTTGCATTGTACCATTGGCTTTGCGGCTCACGATACGACCTACGCCCTTCCTTGTAAGTCTTTCGGTCCCGAAGGGACGCAGCACGCCACGCGAGCCCGCGGGCGATGAGGCCGACCGCGCTGTGAAAGGTCGCATGTACGAGAGCTTCGGGCTTGGGGTGCAACCAGTGATCCGCGCGCGATCGCTCGGCGTAGCGTTGCGTCGCTTGCCGGCCGGGTTCGCTGCGGAAGCGACGTTCTACGATTGCTGCCCGGCCGAGGATGGGCTGCGGGAGATCTTCGCGGCCGATCAGCCAGCTCAAATAGCGTTGCACTGCGGGCGATTCCGGCTTTTGGAGTTTAGCTATCCGTACCGCCAGCGCGAGCGCGCTCGCAAAACGCACGGGTTCCCAGGTCTCGTTCCCACCGAACTCTTCCAACTGGTCGAGAAGTTCCGGCTGATGACGTAGCATTTGCGCCAGCAAAACCACGTCGCGAAGTTTGGGGACTCCGATCGAATGCACGCACAGATGCAGCGCCGATCCGAATGGATCCAAACAACCGGCGGTTCCCTTTGCCGTCGTCATGCCGATGATGTGCGGCGCAAGCTTTTGCCAATCCAATGGTTGCGACAATATTCGCGGCGGTGCGAGCGCAAAATGCAATTCAACGTTGAGCCCTTTGGCCCGCGGCACCAAAGGCGCCGCATGGTGGTGATAGGCAAGGTACGGCGCAACATCAGTCTCGCTTCCATAACGGTAACCATGCCGGCGCAACGCGTCGGCTGCAGCGGCGATCATGTCCGCGGGTAGCAGGATGTCGATGTCGGTGCTGGGATGCCTCTCCATTCCCGGCGCACCCGCAAACAGCCGCGCCGAACCCTTCAAGAGCGCGAACGGCAGATGCTCGTCATTGAAAATGCGAACGATTTCTTCGATCTGCTTTTTCGCCGCCGCCGTCTCATGCTCGATCCGATGGGATGACGTCTCGAGGCCGCGCCGAAGCGATTCGTAGCGCGTGAAATGCGCCAGCTTCGAGCGCTGCAGGCCTTCCATGAGAATACCGGTACAGCCATGGCGGAGCGCCATCGCGATGAGCGCTGAAGCGCTGCAGGAATCCAGGGCGCGTGCAAACGCTTCCCAGTCGGCATCGACGAAAGCGGTCATCGCATCCAGCAACGCTGCGAAAGGAAAGGCCGGCCGCAAACCCGCTAGCTGCAACATACCATGCCCGAAGTGCTGTGCTCGAGCAGCCAGCGAACGCAGCGGAAGCGAACGCGCTACGAGCGCGCTGCACGCGCCAAAATACCTTGGATTCAGCGGACGCCCTAGCGCCGCATCATCGCTGTACACCGCTTCGAGCCTACCAATTATTTGACGTTCCTTGACCGTTGTCAGCGCAAGCGGGAAGGCGTCCGCGCAGATAAGCCAATTGCCATTGTTTTCCCCGACGATGCGACGCAGCACGATATTTCCACCGAGATCGAGCGCGACGATGGCGTGCTTTGCCGTGCGCGGATCAAATGGCGCAAGCGTCAGCGCCATTGGCTCGCGCAGCAAGGGCCACATGCTGCGTCCTCTCACCGCAACGCGCGGCCGCTGCCGCGCGATAACCGCAAGCCGTAGCGCCGTTGCTTCGAGACCATCCATTAGGAACGTACCGCGGTTCCGGCGCGCAGGCCGTTCACGATCTGATGAACGGCGGCGGTCAGACCATCATCGTGCGTGGGATCGACGAAGTGGGCTTGGCAGCCCACCCCACGCGCGGCGTCCATGTCTGAAGGGGAGTCGCCGAGCAGGTGACACTCGCTCAGGTTTAGACCGAAATCCCGTGCTGCTGCGTGCAACATCGCCGTTCCAGGTTTGCGGCACAGACATCGTGCGTCTGCCGCGTGCGGACAGCAATACCAGGCGGTGAGGTGGATCCCGTGAGAGCGCAACGCCCACCGCATGCTCTCCATGATGCCGACAAGCCCTGCTTCATCGAGAATGCCCTTGCCGACGCATGCCTGGTTGGATACAATGATGAGTGGAAAGTGGGCGGCTTGCAGCAATGACATTCCCGCGATGGCGTCACGCCGCCATCGGAACTGTTCCCAGCGCGTGACATACCCGCCTGGGATTTTTTCATTGATCACGCCATCACGATCGAGAAAGACGCATCTCTGTAAAACGCGCCGGCTCGCCGCTTGCCAACAAATCATAAGCAGCCGCGTCTCCAAGTCATCCGAGCGTTGCTCTTCTCGACTTGGCCGCCCGTGAGCGGACAGCCTTAGTACCTTGAGCGGCCGCACCAGGGCCTTGCGTCCCAACCCCGTTTACAGCCGCGCCTTG